>SKQI01000156.1 GCA_007119095.1 Wenzhouxiangella sp.
CGCTTTCAGCAGGGGGCGTTCAGGTGGGTTGACTAACCGCGAAGACGCAAAGGACGCGAAGGGAAAGAGAAAACCGCTGGTTGTCCTGTCCTGCTCAGCCGAGTCTCTCATCGCTGACCGACTGAAGCCAGATATGCAAACAGGCACTATTAACATGACCATCAGCCTACTCCCAGCTCTCGCAGCGGGTGGTATCTGTCAGGCCGAGAGCTGGCGGATACCACCCGATGCCCTCCACCCCCCAACATTCAAGTCGCGAATCCGTATGACAACGAAAGATGCGATGATGACCTCAAGCCAATCATCGGACCTGCAATGACTGAGCCACCAAAAACGCCCTCTCTCTACGCCGTGCTGCTCGGTGGTCGCGCTGCGCGCTGCCATGTCGAGCTGCATGACGTTGTGTTTGCGGTCGGCGATGGCCTGGAATCGCTACACGAGCAACTGCTGGATGCCTGGTTTGGCCAGCCGAAGGGCTTGCATGTTGATGCCTGGGCGCGGCTGGACCAGATTGAAGGCTATCGAGTTCACCTCGACCGGCAGGCTGTGCCAGGTCCGAATCGGCTCTGGTTCATTAACATCGGCGGCTACCGCAAGGGCGAGTTCGCCGAGCGTCACGCCTATGCTTTCATGGCCGGCACCGGCAAGGCCGAGGTCAAGGCCCGGGCCAAGGCCAGCCTGCTGAAAGGACATGAACTGGTCCACAAAGACGACCTGCTGGACGTTGACGACTGCCTCTGCATTGACCGCGTCGGTCCTTGGCATGTGCGCCTGGAAGCCGAACCGGACGCCCAAGCGCCCCAGATCACCAACGGCTACTTTCCGCTTCCGGCAGCAACGGTCGCCCGCTGGTGCGCTGAAGAAGCCAGAAAGAGCTGAAGCGCTCCGGTCAAACCCGGATTAAAATCAATTGTCTCAATCGGACGGGGTTCAGGGCCGTGTCCATAAATAGCTGCATCGTTGAACGCTTTTCGGAACTGCGCGAGCTGGATGAGCAGGAAAAAGATCTGCTCGCCAACCTGGAGCGCGATCTGAAAAGCTACCCGACCGGCGAGCGGCTGCAGGCCATTGGCGATCCAGCCAGTCAATTCTTCACCCTGCACAGCGGCTGGGCCTGCAGCGTGCGCGTGCTTGCCGACGGCCAGCGACAGGTGCTGGACATTTTTCTGCCCGGACAGGTCATGGGCTTGAGGGAGATGGGGTTTGACAAGAGTCATGCCGAAATCGTGGCGCTGACCGATGTCGAGGCCTGCCCTTTCCCCAGAACGCGGCTGAAGGAGCTTCTCGAGGAAGCGCCACGATTGGGAGAGCTGTTTTTCATTGTCATGGCACGCGAACAAGCCATGCTCACTGAACGCATGATCAGCATCGGTAGACGGCCCGCCCTCAAACGCATCGCCCACTTTCTACTGGAATTCAAGGTACGCCTGGGCTGTTCGGATGACGAATTCGAGTTTCCGCTCAATCAACCCGTGATCGGCGATGCGCTTGGTCTGTCGGCCGTCCACGTCAGTCGTACGCTCTCGACCCTGCGCAAACGCGGCCTGGTGGCCTCGGAAAACGGGACGATCCGGCTGCTCGATGTCGAGCATTTGATTGATCTTGCCGAGTTCGAGCGTGGCTATCTTGACTGCCATATGCGCTGGGCGCAGGAGTAAGCCAGTGCCTGCCGATCATGCGATCGGCAGGCGAAAGGCTAGACTGGGGGACGACGGCCAGTCAGGAAAAAGACCAAAGCCACGATCAGACCGACCACGAACAGAATCCAGGCAATGTTGGTTGCCGCCCCGGCAATGCCGCTAAGGCCCAACACGCCGGCGATGATGGCTACGATCAAGAAAATCAGCGCCCATGAAAACATGATGATTATCCTTCTTGTTTTGGTGAGCCTTCAGCCTAGCTTCCTGATCCGGGCGTTGCCTTAACCCAAGTTATGGCGGTTGCCGGACAGGACCACTACGGTAGATGGCTGATTGAAAAAATTCCCAAACGGAGTAACGGCAAATGAATGAAGATCAAGCGCAAGGAAAATGGGATCGATTCACCGCCAAGGTCAAGCAGGAGTGGGGCAAGCTGACCGATGACGAGGTCAAACAGGCCGAAGGCAACAAGGATGAATTGATTGCCCGCATCCGTGAAAAATACGGAGACAGCAAGGAAACCATCTCAAAGAAGTTCAACGAACTGCTGGAGGACTGAGCATGAACAGGTTTGGACAACTAACCATCCGCGCCCTTTTTCTCGGGCTGGCCCTGGCCTTTCTGGCCAGCGCCAGCCTGACCGGCTGCCGCGATCCGGGCCCAGCCGAAGAAGCCGGCCGGGAGGTTGATGAAGCCGTAGAAGACGCCAGAGATGCCCTGGACGAACTCGGCGAAGATGCCGAAGACGCCCTGGAAGAGCTTGAAGAAGAGTTCGACTAGGGAGCACTGACCTTGTCCGGCGATGGGCTAAACTATGCAGAACGCCCATCGCCGGATTTTTCATGGCCCTTAGCAACGCTCAGAAGAAATACCTGCGCGGTCTCACCCACCAGCTGGACCCTGTCGTCATGGTTGCCGACAAGGGATTGACCGACAACGTCAGGGCCGAGATCGAGCAAGCGCTCGAGCACCATGAACTGATCAAGATTCGCCTGCGCGCCGAGCGCGATCAGCGCAGCGAATGGATCGCCGAAATCACGCGTGAAACGCGCGCTGAGCTCGTTCACCAGATCGGCCAGGTCGCTTGCTATTACCGCCGGCATCCGAAAAAACCCAAAATCGCTCTCCCCTGACACTTACCCGCCGCCCTGCGTAACTATGCAATTGACCGAGCACCGGCCCGGCAATCACCATGTCGTTCGTCGCGTCGACTCCAGTGCCGTCTGGATTGATGATCAGCGTATTGAGCACAGCCTGATCGTCGGCGCACGCTTTCTTCGCACCGACTGGCCGGTCCGCGATCTGGCTGACCTCAATGAACAGGCTCTCACCCCCATCTTTGAACTGTCCCCAGAACTGGTACTGATCGGGTTTGGAGACCAACAGCAGTTTGTTGCACCCAGCCTGCAGCGGCGCTTTTTCGAACAGGGCATCGGCCTGGAATGCATGACGCTGCCAGCCGCTTGTCGCACCTTTAATGTGTTGATGAGCGAGAACCGGCGAGCAATCGCCGCGCTGATCCTCTCTGGCAACACAACAGACGCCTAAAATCAGCCACAGGCTGACAGTTTTTGCTAATGTAAGACTTTATCAATCAGGGGGAGCAGGTCGTTTCCACGGCCGCCAGCCAGATGAAATCCAACGACCCTCGCCCGGATCTTGCCCTGTCGGCTGTCCCCCGTGCTGCCTTTATCGCGTCGGCGGACCTGCGCCGGCTGATGTCGGGACGCAGCATTCCTTCTCCGGCGGCGGTCCGTCAGATCCTGCAATGGCTATCTCCGCTGAATCCAAAGACACGCGCCCTCGTTGTTGGCAGCGGCTCTGGCTATCTGCCGGCCGTCCTTCGCCAACTCGTTGGCCGGCTTGATGTCATTGAAAAAGACGCCAGCATCGCCGACATTGCTCGCAAAAACTGGCGCAAGGCCCGCACCGCGCCGATTGCCATCACGGTGGGCGATGGCCAGCAAGGGGTGCCGGAGCAGGCGCCTTTCGACCTGATTGTATGCACCTGTGAGATTGCCGACACCAGCGAACTGATCAAGCAGCTTGCCCCCGACGGCAGCCTCTACACTCTGGAAGGGGATGAGCCGATGATGCCCAACCTGGCCAGCTATCGGCCCAAGGGCGCTTCCGGTGCCAGCCGCATGCAACTGGGACCGGTCAACTTCAGCCGCGATACCGGCGACATTCTGATCGACCTGGACTATATCGACCAGGCACAGCTGCAGGAGGCTCGAGATGAGGCACTGCGCAAACGCGAACCGGTCATCAATGTTGTACGCCGGCGCCTGCGGGTGGACGACACAGAGTTTTATCGCAACATCGCGACCCAGCGTGGCCTGCCCTTCATGCAGGCCGACGAACTGCTCAACGATCTGGATGTATCACTTTTCCGACGGTTTTCGAAAACCTTCCTGGATAACCAGCGGCAAATCCCCGTTCGAGCCGACGGCGATGCCCTGCTGGTGATCTCCGACAACCCCGATGCCAGCCTGGATGACCTCGCTCGCATGCACGGCAGCGGTCGGCTGCGCATGGCCCTGGTCACGCCAACCAGTTTCAAGCGCGTCTGGTCTGCGCTGGAACTGACCCAGCGCAGCAAGCAAATGCTGCGCTGGCGAGAAGAGCCAACCACGCCGGTCAGCGAGGAAGAGGACAACGAGCCGCGCGAAAAGGATCTGATGGATCCAGAGACGCGCGAGATCAGCCACTACCTGGTTTCCATCTATGAAGCCATTCTTCTGGATGCAGTCAGCGCCAACGCCAGTGATGTGCACGTCGAGCGCTATGGGAACAGGATTCGTATCCGCATCCGGGCTGACGGTGAACTGCATGACCTGACCCATTACAAGCTCACGCCCCGGGATCATGCCGGCCTGATCAACGTCATCAAGGTTCGGGCGGAAATCAACATCGCAGAACGAAGACTGCCGCAAGGTGGCCGCTCTCACATGCGAGTCGGCACCACCAACTACGACCTGCGGGTACAGATTCAACCCTCTCTGCACGGCGAGCATGCCGTCATTCGCCTGCTGTCCCAGACCGGTCGCGTGCTGGGCCTGGACGAGCTCGGCATGGCTCCGCGCGTTGCCCAGCTATATCAGCGCCTGCTCAATAACCCCGCTGGACTGGTACTGGTTGTGGGGCCGACCGGGTCGGGCAAATCAACCACCCTGTACGCCGCACTGCAGTCACTGGCCGATGATGGCCGTCGCAAGGTCATCACGGTGGAAGATCCGATCGAGTACTCGATCGACAATATCCAGCAGACCCGGGCGCGTCCTGAAATCGGCTTCAATTTTGCCGATGCCATGCGATCCTTCGTCCGCCAGGATCCCGACGTTATCCTGGTCGGCGAAATTCGTGATACCGAAACGGCGCTGGAGGCTATCCGGGCTTCCCAGACCGGTCACCTGGTGTTATCGACGCTGCACAGCAACGATGCCGTTGATGCCCTGCAGCGCCTGTTCGACCTCGATATCCTGGCCAACTCTGTTGCCGGAGAGCTGCTGGCCGTCATTGCCCAGCGCCTGGCCAAGCGCATCTGCCCGCATTGCCGACAGCCTGCCGAACCCGACCCGGCCATCCTGGCCGAAGTCTTTCCGGAGCGCGTCCCCCCTGGGTTTCGCTGCTTCGAAGGGACAGGCTGCACAGAGTGCAACGGGCGCGGCACGAAAGGCCGGGTGGCGGTCGTTGAGTTTTTGAGCGTCAACGATGAAATCCGCAATGTCATTTCGCGCCAGCCGCCGGTAGGCGAGCTACGGTGGCAGGCGCTGGACGCCGGCCTGATGACGATGCGAGATAGCGCACTCGATCATGTCATTGCCGGCACCATCCCGTTAAGTGAACTTCCCCGGATACTGCACCAGGAGCGCATGGCACCGGAGCAGCGCGGCGGCCGCAGGAGCAATTCATGAGCAAACAGCCCCAACTGCAGCGCCTGCCAGCCGAAGTCTATTACCAGGACGAACTCAAGCGGCTTGCGAAGTGGGATTCACACCGGGTTCCGCCCGGCTGGAACCTGTCTCCAATCGCAGTCGAAAAATTCGTTCTCGGCGACGAAGCGCTGAAGGTACAGCCCAAGATCGTGGCCGATCAGGGTGTCATTACTCGCATCGTGATCGGACTGCTGACCGACCGCGGTTGTCTGCTGGTCGGCGAACCGGGCACCGCCAAGTCCTGGTTGTCCGAGCTGATCGCCGCGGCCATCTCGGGCGACTCTTCCCTGGCCGTGCAGGGCGGCGCCGTCAGTCAGGTCAACCAGTTGCTCTATAGCTGGAACGAGGCCATCCTGACCAGCCAGGGGCCGGTGATGGAGGCGCTGGTCCCCAGCCCCATCTACCGGGGCATGCGGGATGGAAAAATCGTGCGCTTCGAAGAAGTCGCTCGTTGTCCCCAGCCTTTGCAGGATGCCTTGCTGTCCATCCTGTCAGAACGCGTCATTACCATCCCCGAGCTGAGTGGTGAGGCGGGCGTACTCTATGCCCGGGCCGGCTTCAATGTCATTGCCACGTCCAACAGCATTGACGAGGGCGTCAACCGTATGAGCTCGGCGCTGAAACGACGGATGAACTTCGAGATTATCCCGGCGATTCGTTCAGTGGAAGAAGAGGTGACCGTCGTTGAACGAGAAGCCGCGCGCGCCAATCAACAATCCGGTATCCAGGTTGACCTGAATCGCCAGATCATCGAAGTGCTGGTCACCATCTTTCATGAGCTTCGAAATGGCCAGACCCTGGACGGGCGCAGCACCGACAGGTTGGCCGGCGCCACCATGTCAACGGCCGAGGCCGTGGGTGTCGCTCATGCGCTCAGCGTCCATGCCTTCTACTACTCCAAGGGGCAGTTGGACATGCGACAATTGCTACACTTCATTATTGGCTCGGCACTGAAAGACCAGCCGGAAGACCGGCGTCGTTTTCGTCATTATTTCGATACCGAAGTGGCCGGGCGCAAGGAATCGCACTGGCGCGAAGCTTATGCCCAGCGCCATTTGATATAGCATCCAAACCAAGCATTTCAAAAACCAAGGACTCCTACCCTATGTTGCATGTCGACATCCCCACCCAGCCTGAACTGCAAACGCTGGTCGCCCAGCGCAATCAAGCCTGCGTATCCATCTACCTGAAAACCACCCCGCAGACTCAAAATATCGACAAGGCTGCGATCACCTTGTCCAACCTGATCAAGGAAGCCGATGCCCAGCTGGAAAAAGCCGGCGTCGACAAGCGCACCCGCTGGGCTGTCACCGAGCAACTCGAAGAAGTCACCGAAGACGAGGATTTCTGGGCCTTTCAGGCTAACAGCCTGGCGATTTTTGCCACCCCCGATTCCCATCGCAGTTACCGACTGCCTACGCATCTGGAACCGGTGGTCGAAGTCGCCGATCGCTTCTTCCTGAAACCGCTGATTCGGGCCATCAGCATGCCGCAGCACGCCTTTGTGCTGGCCTTGGCAGAAAACGAGGTGCGGGTGATCGAGGTATTCAGCGATATGCCGGCAGAGACCCTGAAGATTGCCAACCTGCCGAAAGATGCTGCCTCGGCCGTCGGCACCAGCACGGTCAACACGCGCTCTCACTCTTCCGGTCGCCTGCACGGCAGCGAGGGCCAGAAGGTCCATCTGCGCAAGTATTGCCGAATGATCGACGCCGCGCTCAGGCCGCTGCTGGCCGGTCGTCACGAGCCGCTGATCCTGGCCGCCACGGAACCGATGCTGTCGATCTATCGGTCGGTCAACAGTTACCCGGAATTCGCCAGCCAGGTCATTGAGACCAGCCCGGTGCGGGTGCCGCCGCACGAGCTTGCCGAGCGGGCACGACCGATACTCGACCAGATCCACGCCACTGCCATCGAACAGTTTCGGGAAACTTTTCGCGCTCGCGAAAAAGAAGGCCGCGCCACCACCGACCTTGCCCAGGCCGCGCGCGCCGCGACATTTGGTGCGGTGGACACCCTGCTGGTCGCGATTGACGAAGTCGTTCATGGTCGCGTTGACGAGCAAACCGGGGAGGTGACACTGGCCGATGAGGCTGGTGCCGACAACTACGGTGTGGTCGACGAAATTGCCGGTCGCACTCTGTCCAGCGGCGGCCGCCTGGTCGGCGTGCGCAAGGCCGACATCCCGGGCGAGGCCAGCCTGGCGGCGGTACTGCGTTACCCGATCTGACCGGCATTGCGTGTTGTCAACCGACAGCACAGGCACCCCGTGATTGCCCACGCACGGCGACTAGGCTGGACTGCCCTGGTCGCCGTGCTGCTGACTGGCATGTTTGGCCTACTCGCCGGTGATGGCAGCCAGGCCAAGGCCGAAATCACCGCCATGGTTTACCCGGGCGAGGCTCGGGTACTCTCCAAGGCCCAGCTCGGCGACCGCGGTTTTTCCGTGCTCCAGGGCGCAGGTCTGCTGCGCGACCCCGGGCAAGCGTTCGACATCGACGCGATTGCGGCCCTGCCGCCAGCGGCATTTACCTACCTCGGCACCTCCAGCCTGAGAAAAGGCTTTTCCTCAGATGCCTTCTGGGTTCGCCTGGACCTGCGGCGCGATGAGGATACTCCGGCTGAGCTGCTCCTGGTCACCTGGCCACCTTTCATTGACCGAATTGACCTGTATGCCCCTGCCGCTGAAGGCGGCTTCATTCGCCATCGGGCCGGCGACCATGTGCCGGTCAGCGAGCGGATGCTGGCCACGCCTGGGGCGGTGTTACCCCTCGTGCTGGACACGACCGCGCAAACCTGGTTCCTGCGAATCGAAAGCAGCACCGTGATCACCCTTAGCGTCCGAATCATGGACCAGCCAGGCTTTATCGGCACCAGTCAGCGTCGAGCAAGCACCCAGGGTCTGCACATGGGCATGATCCTGACCGCCGCCCTGATCGCCGGACTGGCCATGATCTGGCTGCGGCAGCCGGTATTCGCCCTGGCGACTGGCTACCTGCTCTGCTACCTGGGGTTTCAGTTCACGTTCAGCGGCTACGACCAGATTCTGATCTATCCCGAGCGCCCATGGCTGGCCGACAACATGATCGGCGTCTTTGCCGCCAGTGCAACGGCGCTGATGCTCTGGTTTGCGGTCAGTTACCTCGAACCGCAGCGGTTCATGCCACGCCTGACATGGCTGCTGCATGGCCTGGCCACATTCAGCATGGGCGTGGCCATCATCTCGCTGACCGGTCATTACGCGCTGGCTGCACCACCATTCGTCGTCGTTGTCGCACTGGCTCCCCTTTTCATGCTGGTGCTGTTTTTGCGCATGCTGGCCCATGCCCGGGAACGCGCCCTGGCCATGCTGCTGATGTTCGCGCCGGTGATCGCCGTGACCGTAGCCCAGGGTCTGCACAGTGCCGGCTTGTTCGGCGACGGTGAGCAGATCGGCGAGTTCTGGGGCATCGCTACCCTGGCCCAGATGCCGGTGGCGGCGGTGGCGATCCTCCTCAGGGTGCGCGAAGTCCAGCGTGAACTGACCACCGAAGCCGGCTATCGCATGCTGATCGAAAACCAGGTCGATCTGGTGTTGCGGCTTAACCCATGGCGCCAGATCGAATTCGCCGGTCCGAGCTGTCTGGCGCTGTTCGGCAAGTCCGCAGATCAACTGCTGGGCAGCTCATTTCTGGATCATGTTCATCCCGCCGATGGCCAGCTTAGTGAAGCGGCACTGGACAAGACGCTTCAGCCCCCTAACGCCGGCTACCTGGAAGCTCGAATGCAATCGAAGTCGGGCTGGCGCTGGCTGGCCTGGGCCCTGACCACAAGCCGCGACGGAACCGGGCGGGTCAACGCCGTGATCGCGGTCGGTCGGGACATCTCCAGCCGGGTCGAGGCCGAGCAGGAACTGGCGAAATCGCAACGCCGGCTGGACCTGGCCCTGCAGTCTGGTGGCATTGGCTTTTACGACGTGGATGTCAAAAGCCGCAGGTTCGAGGTCGATGATCGCTTTCTGAGCATAATCGGCTATCAGCCAGGTGAGTTCAAACTGGACTGGGACAGCTGGCAGGCTTTGATCCACGAAGAGGATCTGGAGCGGGTGGTTGAACTGACCGAGTCGACAATCTTCGAACGAGGTGAGCCGCTGGAGCTTGAGTACCGCATGCGTCACCGCGATGGCCACTGGATCTGGATGCTTGATCGGACCAATATTGCCGACGTCGACGAACATCATCAGACTGTTCGCATGGTCGGCCTGATTCAGGAGATCACCCGGCGCAAGCAAACCGAGTTGAAGTTAGGCTATCTGGTCCAGCACGATGAGCTGACCGGGCTGCTCAACCGCCGCGGCATTATTGCTGTTGCCCAGCGCCAGCACTCCTTGTGCAGGCGAGACCAGCGTCCCTGCGCTTTCGCCATGGCCGACCTTGATCACTTCAAGAGAATCAATGATGAACTCGGCCACGAGGCTGGCGACGAAGTACTGAAGCAGGTGGGCCGGCTATTGCAGGGCAGTCTTCGCGAGGGCGACTGGGTCGGGCGCTGGGGCGGTGAGGAATTCCTGATCGTCATGCCGCTGTGCAGCCTGGAAGAGGCCGTGATTGGCCTGGAACGCGCCCGTCAGGCCATCGCTTCGACATCGCTGCAGGTAGACGACCAATCGGTCGAAATCACGATCAGTATCGGCGTCACCGTTTCGCAGAATAGCGAGCTTGATCTCGACGCCATTGTTGGACGCGCTGACAAAGCCATGTACAAGGCCAAGGCCGGTGGACGCAATCGCGTCAGCGCAGACACCGGCCCGGCCTGATCTGGTTCGGATTGATCGATACCAAGACATTCAATGAATGTCTTAGTTACTCAGACGCTGGCGACTTCAGTCAATCGACCATCGCGATAGTCCTGAACCGCCTGTTCAATCTCTTCGCGCGTATTCATCACGAACGGGCCGTACTGAACAACGGGCTCATTGAGCGGTTTACCGGCCAGCACCAGCAGTCTGGCACCTTCGCTGCCTGAGACCAGGTTCAGACGATCGCCGTCTCCCA
>SKQI01000217.1 GCA_007119095.1 Wenzhouxiangella sp.
AGTGGAACAGTACCTTTACCCGCCCGTGGGCATCTGTCCAGATTTCCTCGCCGGCTTCTCCGACCACAACGCCTGTTTGCGGACCATGGACGATCGGCCGCGGCGTTTGGCGGGGTGCGCGGAAGGGCTCATTCGACGGCATCGCCATAAAACTGCAGCTGTAATTGAAGTTGGTATCGTTGATGGTCACGTTGGCATCGTATTCGTCGTTCAGCACATCGTGCGTAACCGACAGGATGAGATATTCCCGGTTCTGGTCGTCACGCGGATAGTCCTCCAACTCGAACAAGAAGCCCGGGATCAGGCCTCTGGCATTGCCGCCACCCCGCAGGACCTCTGTATCTGCCTGCTCAGCCTCCAGCCGCAAGCGCGCATACCGTTCGCCTTGGCCCGGTGCGCCATAGTCACCCGGATAGTCATATTGCTCGAACTCGGCATGATCGTAACCACGAATCATCTGCGCCTTGACTTCCATATTGGCGCTCGGCGTGGTGAAGTTGTAGTCACGCAGCGCAATCTTGCCGCTGCGAACCCCGCGACTCACTTTCCAGGCGTCAATATGATCACGTTCCCGGTGATCATGCTCATCGGGCGGGAAATAGGGGACGACATCATAATCGCCGAACGTTTCATGGGCACTGATACTGTCAGCGAGCACCAATTCATGCTTGCCTGACTCGTGGGTGAAGTAGTAATAGATCCCCTCACTTTCCATCAGACGCGAGATAAAGGCAAAATCCGTCTCCCGATACTGGACGCAGAATTCGCGGGTATCGTAACTGCCGCTCAGTCGATCATCGATATCGGTAAAGCCATGATCAGCGCAAACCTTTTTAATGATGTCCGGTACTGATTCGTTCTGAAAAATTCGGTTATTGATCACACGGGTCAGGAACCATAGCCAAGGTTTGAGCTCGATTTTGTATTTGGCCAAGGGACCATGAAACCCGAGAAAGGAAAAGCAGGTCACATGGCCGCAGAAAAAACGTGTCTCTCCATCCGGCAACTCGAGTTCTACATGCGCGTGCTGGCCAATGAGGTCATCCAGGTCGATATTCTCATCTTCACTGAATACAACCAGATCGTAGTCAAACAGTCGACTGGCACCTTCCTGGGCGACCATGTGATGGAACAACAGGACGTCAGCGCCCAGTGGCGTAATCAGCTCTGCCTGTCGGTTTACCTGGGTTCTGGCCATGGTCTACTCCTTTCAGTCAAACTGGTAAGTGAACGCATCATCGGCGACATCGACCGCAATCCGAGCCACCTCACCGCCTTCCAGACGCCTGTTCAGCAGCTCACGACTGACCTCCGGCAGCATGGTATTGGTCAGAATGGCATCAATCATGCGGCCACCGCTCTCGAGTTCCTTGCAGCGCCCTATCACCAGCTTGATGACTGCATCGCTGTAGGTGAACGGCACACCGTAATGCTCCGTTACTCTCGTTTCGATCCGGCCCAGCTGCAGTTTGGCAATCTGTTCCAGCACATCGTCACTGAGCGGATAATAGGGAATCACGACCAATCGGCCCAGCAAAGCAGCCGGGAATACTTTCAGTAGCGGTTCGCGCAGTGATTTCGCCAGCCCCTCGGCGTCTGGCATCAGCTCCGGGTCCTGGCACATGTTCATGATCAAATCGCTGCCGACATTTGAGGTCAGCAGGATAATCGTATTCTTGAAGTCAATCAGGCGACCTTCCCCATCCTCCATGATGCCTTTATCGAATACCTGAAAGAAAATTTCATGGACATCGGAGTGAGCTTTCTCGACTTCGTCCAGCAGGACAACACTGTAGGGCTTGCGGCGCACGGCCTCGGTGAGAATGCCGCCCTCTCCATAGCCTACATAGCCAGGCGGCGCGCCCTTGAGCGTCGAAACGGTGTGCGCTTCCTGAAACTCGCTCATATTGATGGTGATCAAGTTTCTTTCACCGCCGTACAAAGTCTCGGCCAGGGTCAACGCCGTTTCGGTCTTTCCTACCCCGGAGGGTCCGGCAAGCATGAATACGCCGATCGGCTTACTGGGATTATCCAGCCGGGCGCGGGCCGTCTGAATACGGCGGGTAATCATGGCCAGGGCATGGTCCTGGCCAACTACTCGCTGGGATAGGGTTTGCTCAAGGTTGAGGACCGTTCGAATTTCATCCTTGACCATGCGGCCGACCGGGATGCCGGTCCAGTCTGCCACGACACTGGCGATCGACTGCTCATCCACCGCCGGGTGCAGCAGGGGGTGATCACCCTGAACCTCTGCCAGCTTGTCATGAAGCTTTTCCAGTTCGGCCAGCAGTGCATCACGATCAACATCGGCTTCAGGCTCCGCCGTTTCGGCAACCTCTTCTCCCTGCGCCTCGGCGACGGCCTCTGCCGCTTCCTTGGCTGATTCCTTTTCCGGGTGCAATTGCTGACGAATTTCAAGGATCTGTCGAACCAGGTCTTTCTCCTGCTCCCAGCGTGTTTCAAGGTGCTTGCATCTCTCCCGCTCTTCGGCAAGGGCAGCTTCAACCCGCTCGGTTCTATCTCCGATCGGAATCCCGATATCCTGCTCGCGTCCGATGATCTGCAGTTCCAGTTCCAATGCCTGAATGTTTCGACGACAATCTTCGAGCTCTGCAGGCACCGCGTGCAGTGCCGTGGCGACCCTTGCGCTGGCCGTATCCAACAGGCTGATGGACTTGTCCGGTAACTGACGGTCGGGAATATAGCGACTGGAGAGTTTGACCGAGGCTTCAAGTGCCTCGTCAAGAATCAGGACCTTGTG
>SKQI01000196.1 GCA_007119095.1 Wenzhouxiangella sp.
GGCCGGCTTCTGGTCGATGACTCGGTAGGTATTGGCACGGCAGCACCCGCCCACCCGCTGGATGTCACCGGCACCATCCGCGGCGAGACCTTGCGTTCCAGCGGCCAGACCATCGTTGGGGGCACGATGTTCCTGCAAACCCTGGGCAACGTCAACGGGACACAGGCACTTTGCCGTGTGCCATCGACGGGGCTGGTCACGACCTGTTCTTCCAGCAGTTTGCGATACAAGCACGACATTGAGCCCTATCAAAACGGTTGGGGCCGCCTTGAAGCTCTGCGCCCGGTAAGTTATCGGTTCACCGAAGGTGACCAGCCCGATATTGGTCTGATCGCCGAGGAATTGGCGGCGATCGACGAGCGCCTGGTTGTTTTTGACGATCAGGGTCGGCCCGACAGCATCCGCTACTCGCGCTTGTCCGTGCTACTGATCAGCGCCATGCAGGAACGCGGGCATTGGCTGGACGAACAGTTGGCTGCCCAGGCCGAAAGCCAGGCCAGGTTGGACAATCGCCTCGCCGAGCTGGAAGCGGAAAATACCGAGCTGCGCCAGATAGCCGAGCAGAACGCGGCATTGAAAGAACGTCTGGCCCGGCTGGAGTCCCTGCTCATCGGAGACGCCAGCGTTGCCGAGGCGACGCCATGAAGGCACTGGCTTTGAAAATTCTGGTGACGGCTGCGCTGATATTGGCTGCGGCGAATCCATCGAATGCGGAAAGCTGCGAGGTACTCTGCATTGACTGGTACACCATCAACGCCAGCGGCGGGATCATCCTCTCTGACGACGGCGATGACCCGCCGCAGTGGCAATTGTCTGGAACCATCGGGCAATGGGAGGCGACCGAAGCGCGTGAGCTTTCAGGCGATGCCTGGCGATTGACCGGCGGCTTCTGGAGCCAGACCCTTGAAGAACTGGCCGACCGCCTGTTCCGTGACCGCTTCGAACACGAGTGAGTCGACGCCGCCGAGGCCAAAACCTTCGCTGGGAAAGGGCCAGCCAGAGAAGCTCTTGGCTGGCTTGCCTCAGCGGAGCAGCAACAGGACGGTGATCAACACCATCACCAGTCCAACCAGCGGCAGGCGGCGTTCGGCGATGGTGATGCGCTCCAGCAGGGCCAGTGCGCGATCTGGCGACCAGTGCCACTGGGGGGCGGCGGGCCACCGGGCGGCCAGTGAGCGACCGGCCCGAAACACCGCCGCCACGCCCGCTTCCAGGCCAACCACAAGATCACCTTCCGGCAGGGTGACACGACGATCCTTCAAGAGCTGACGCCAGAACATGACTACCACGGCGGCCAGCAGCAGGGGCCAGGTCGAATCCCACAGTTTGGCGAAGTCCGGCAGGTTGGCCACGCCCATGGTCATGGCCTGCCACCACGGCAGCACCAGGGCAGCGAGCACCAGCAACGGCCAGGCCGGATGAACGGTTACGTTTCGATCGTTCATTTCGCGCGCCAGACCGAAGGCTCGCCACATCAGCAAGGCGGTGGCGGTGGACGAAAGACTGACCAGCAGCATGACCAGACCACCCGGCTCGGCCAGGTAGAGCGTCGCCTTGAGCTGGTCCTTGGCGATGAAGCCGGTGGTCAATGGCGCGGCAGCCAGCGACACGGCCGGCAGCGCAAACAGGACCAGGCGCAACCGTCTGGCACCCGGCTGGTTGGCGCAGGCCAGGAACAGCGCGGCCTTGTTCAAGCCGTGGTGCAAGGCCAGCAAACCCAGCATGGCCAGAACCATCTCGCGCTGATCGGGCAGCAGGAACCACAGGGAAAATCCGCACAGCACCAGGCCCATCTGACTGATGGTGGAATACGCCAGTACGGTTTTGACGCGCTGCTGCGTCTGCCCTAAAAGCACGCCGCCGAGCGCCGTAGCCAGACCCAGCCCCATCAGCACAAGGCCCAGCCCATCACCATCACCGGCCAACGGGGCCGCCGGCACCAGCCGCAACGGAGCATTTCAGGACAGGCACCATCTGGGGCCCCCGGTCGCCAGCACCTTTTGCCTTCTCCACCAGCGTGATTCTGCATGCGGTGGTGTATTTTCTCTCCTGCATGGCGGTCAGGCGGCCAATTTCCGCGCATCAGTTACCCGACCCCACACCAGGCATGACGACACCCGGATCGGGTCCGTTTCGACGGCGGTGGTGAGTTCGATTGGCTATGTAGGCTGTTGTTGCCGGCGAATGAGCTTCGCCCGTCCGGGGATCTTTAGTGGAAATCCTCTTCGCGCTGGTGACGCACGGCAAGAATGGTTACGGTAGAGTCGCTCTCGATTTCGAACAGAGCGACATAGCCAGTGCTTTTGAACGGCATGATGAGCTCTCGCAAAAAGCTGTTTCCCGGGTCGGCTTTGCGGCAGCTAAACGGGAACAGTTCGAGCATCCGAATCCCCTTGTCAATCACCTCCAGCGCCCGCCGCGCGGCTGCGGTATCGTTCTCCACCAGAAACCGATATAGCCGCTCCAGATCTTTCCGGGCCTCATCGGTGTAACGCAGGTGGTAACTCACCGCTCCCGTTGCTCTGCCGTCTCCAGAATTTCCCGAAGCGAATCCAGGACATCATCGTGGCTGTGGTAAATGCCCGTGCGCTGCGACTGCTCCCGTGCAGCCAGTCCGCGGGCGATGAATTCCTGCCGGGTCCGGCGATAGTCCACCTGCCGACGCACGGCCTCCTCGACAAATGCCGACAAGGTTTCACCTTCATCCAGTACGCTTTCGGTAGCCGCCCGGAAC
>SKQI01000287.1 GCA_007119095.1 Wenzhouxiangella sp.
ACCTTCGACAAGACCGCGCTGTCCGACGGCTTCATGCTGATCCCGGCACTGATCGGCATCTTTGCCTTGAGCGAGGTGTTTCGCGGCATCGAGAAAGGCGAGATGCGGTTGGAAAAGCTGGGCAAGGTCACCGATCGCTGGCCGCGATTGGCCCATTACTGGAAGCTGAAGTGGGTGACCCTGCGTTCCGGCGCCATCGGCACCCTGGTTGGCGTCTTCCCCGGCGCCGGCGCAACCATTGGCTCATTCATCAGCTACGGCCTGGCCAAGCGTTTCAGCCGCGACCCCGAGCAGTTTGGAAAGGGCAGTCCCGAAGGAGTGACGGCCTCAGAGGCGGCTGATTCCGGCTCGGTCGGCGGGGCGATGGTGCCGCTGCTGGCCTTGGGGATTCCAGGTAGCGCCACGACCGCGGTACTGATCGGGGCAATGATGATTCATGACCTGACCCCGGGACCGCAGCTGTTCATCCGCAACCCGGACATGATCTACGCCATCTTCGCCGCCATGCTGATTGCCCAGTTCGTGCTGCTGATCGTGGGCATGGCCGGCGGTCGGCTGTGGGTGATGGTCGCCCATATTCCGAAAGAGCTCTTGTATGTGCTGATCACGATGATGGCGCTGATCGGCTCCTATGCAGTCAGAAACTCGCTGTTCGATGTCTTTGCCTGCTTGGGGTTCGGCCTGCTGGGCTGGATCCTGCGCCGCTACGGTTATCCGCTGGCGCCGGTGATTCTGGGGCTGGTTCTGGGCAGCATTGCCGAGACCAATTTCCGCCGCGCGATCATGATGGATGGTTTTGGCGTGTTCTTTACCCGGCCGCTGACTTTGATTCTGATTTTGCTGGCGGTGGCCTCTTTTCTGATTCCCTTGTCCGGGCATCTGCGGAGCAATCGGCATCGGGCTTGATGGGCTGAATGCCCGTGGTCAAAGTCGTTTTTTCGGCGGGTCTAGTAGGCCGCGTTGGCCTCGAACAAGCGCGGAATCTGCTCGCAGCAGCGCGACTCGCCGAGCTCGATTACCTGGCCTTCCTGCAAGACTGCGTCGGGCTTCAGCGCATTGAGCTGCATAAGCCTGCGCACCGGAATGCCCTGGTCGCGGGCGATGCCCCAAATCGTGTCCCCGGGCTGCACGCGGTACTGGTCGGGCAGCAGGGCACGCTCTCCAGGCGGGATCTGGATCAGCTCCCCGACTCTGACTTCGGCACGCTCGTCCAAGCCGTTGCTGCGCCGAATTGCGGCAATGCTGACCGAATAGCGCTGCGATAGCGACCAGAGAGTTTCTCCCTGGCCTACCTGGTGCCAGTTGCGATTATCGGGCCGGCGACTGGCCTTTGCCGACAGCAACACCCGGCGGGCTTCTTGATAGGCGGCAACCTTCGCATTGGCGTCCGGGCCCGGCCTGGACAGGTTCAGAGCAGCCAACATGCGATCATGATAGGCCGCATGAACATGCAGCTTCTGACCCGGTTCAACGGGCAGGTCAACATGTATCAGGCCTGCGTTCAGCGTCACCAGCCGCACCGGGTCCAGATCGGCATGAACCACCAACCGGGCCAGATCGACCGGGGCGAAAAGCTTGACCGTAACCGCACGACGATCAGGGTCGGTCGCCGGCAGACGGTAGCCAAAACGAGCGGGGTCAGTCAGCAGGCAAGCCAGGCCCATCAGCCTGGCGAGGTAGATCCGGGTTTCACCCGGCAGGGCAGCGCTCTGCCACGGCTGACTGTCGACCAGCCCGTTCATATGCAGACGACCAACCCGACCGGGACCGGCATTGTAGGCAGCCAGCGCCAGCTCCCAGCGACGTCCCATTCGCCAGTATAGAGTCTCCAGATAACCGAGGCCGCCAGCAGTGGAAGTCGGCATATCGCGGCGTGGGTCGAAGCTTTCATCGATGGTCATGCCCAGTTCGCGCGCGGTCTGCTCCATTAACTGCCAGGGCCCGGCCGCGCCGCGCCGGGAAAACGCGTAGGCATCAAATCCGCTTTCAAGGATGGGGACCAGGGCCAGCTCGCCGGGGAGCTGTCGTGTCTCGATCTCAGTCGCCAGAAGATCCATCCAGGGTTCGGCCCGATCCAGCACCTGGTCCAGAAAGTCAGGGTGAGCAGCGTAGTGGCGCGTCCAGTGCAGGATCGACTCGCCGGCCGCGCAGGCATCCAGGGAGAACCGCTCGACCAGGCGCTGCCAGGGCTCGGCCATCGCACTTGCCGACAGCAACCAAGCCGGCAGCAATAACGTCCAGGCGGGCTTGTTCATGATTGATCCTCCCTTGCGCGCAAGCCACCCCTTGCCGCAGGAGATGCATTGTGCCGCATTCAGCGCGCGATCGCCAGCCAAGCGACCTGAGCGGCGATTGGCTATCATGCTGGGCTTTCAGCTTTACTTGTTCAGCGTGACCACCACTGAGAGTCTGTTACTGGCCCTTGCCATCGTGCTGGCCGTGCCTTACCTGATCTGGCGCCTGGGCCGCACCGAACGCTGGGCGCCGCTGGTCGTGATTCAGATCCTGACCGGGATCGCATTGGGGCCGGGGCTGCTGGGCGCGGTGTTTCCGCATGCCTACCAGGCCATTTTCACCGGCGAGGTCATCCTGATGCTGGGTGGCATCGCCACCTGGGGGGTGATCCTGTTCGTCTGGCTGGCCGGCCTGGAGCTGGACCTGCCCCAGGCCTGGGTCAACCGACGCGACAGCCTGGTCACGGCCGGTTTCGCCCTGCTTGTTCC
>SKQI01000264.1 GCA_007119095.1 Wenzhouxiangella sp.
GCATCAGGCTGGTCTTGGTCAGCACCTCGGGGCGGTGCTGCTTGGCATGTGCGAGCACATCCAGGGTCTGCTGATAACCGGCGCGCGGGTCGCGAACCGGATGGGTCAATCGGCGCACGGTCTCGACGTTCTGGGCGAACACCTGCAGACCGGAATCGACGACGGTTTCCACGTCCTTTAGCCTGCCCTGAAAATCCGGGGTCAGCGCTTCGACGGCAGTTTGCGGGTTCACCTTGCGAATTTCGCGCACGCAGGCCGCGTAGTGGCCGGCACCACCGTCAGCCAGGTCATCGCGGTCGACCGAGGTCAGGACCACGTACTTCAGGTCCATCAAGCGCACGGATTCGGCGGCGTTGGCCGGCTCTTCCGGGTCCAGCCAGCCGCGCGGGTTACCGGTATCCACCGAGCAGAAACGGCAGGCGCGGGTGCAGACATCGCCCATCAGCATGATCGTGGCCACACCATTCGACCAGCACTCGCCGATATTCGGGCATTTCGATTCCTGGCAGACCGTGGCCAGGCGATGCTCGGAGACATTGGCCTTGACCTTTTCGTACTTGCCGCCGGAAGGCAGCTTGGCCCGCAGCCAGCTCGGCTTGCGCCCGATCGGCTCAGGCGCCACGCCCGGCCGAGCCTTGATGCCGTCACGGATGGCGGTGAAGCCCTGCGGCTTGACCACTTTTTGCCCGCTCTTGACGGTCAGCGGAATACGGACGGTTTCAGTCATGGTGGGTGGCACCGTAGTTTTCCATAGGTGCCATTTTAACCGACCAGCAGCACGGTCCGCGTCAGCAGGGGTCTATTCCAGCACGGTTTTTCGGCATGTTTGCCGATTTCGGTCTTGATTGAAGCCGGTGACTCAGACTGACTGGTCTGCCACCAGGGTTTGCGTTCGATGACAGGCGACCGGGGCTCGAGAAAGTCCGGACAACGCCTGGAAACCGGCTTGGCGTCATGTACGGATTCATCCAGACCCAGTCGATGACGCTCACTGGCGCTAAGTTCACTCAAGATCAGCGTACTCATGCCTTTGCTCCTTCGTCGCCAAACAGGGGCTTTAGGCCAATGACCAGGCGCAGGGGTCCACCGGCGCTACTGGCGTTGAACGGGTAGCAGGTGACCAGGGTCAGGCGCTCTTCGTCCAGCTCCATATCCAGACGATAGCGACGGCTGTCGACCACCCGCCGCTCCACCACCTGCCACCGCATCACTGAGCCATCACGGCTTTCCAGTTCCAGCACCTGGTTCTCGGCCAGGTGCTGAAGGAAACGGAAGTGGGTGTCTCGATGCGCGGCGATCAGGCGATGCCCATTGGCGCCGACCTCCATGCCCGGCCCCCAGGCCAGCACCGGCGTGTCGGCACCGTCGAGCACCAGCTGATCAATGGCCAGTTCCGGCACGCGCAGCCGAGCGATCGGGTAGCTGACCGCGCCCGGCCAGGGCAAGGCTGGCTGCTGGCCTCCGTCGGCCTGGACCCAGGCCCGCTCCAGCAGCTGCTGGCCCAGCCAGGCCTTGAGCTGAACGCTCACCCCTTGGCCCGCCTGCCAAAGGCCGGTAGCCAGCATGGTGAATAAAACGAGGTTGCGCATCATGCCCGCTCCTCCTCTTCGATCAGGGCTTCTTCAACCAGGGCGTCTTCGTCGCGGCTGAGGCGCTTGTGGCCGAGCAGCAAGCCGACCAGCAGCAGGGCCAGCAAGCCGCGCAACAGCGAAGTTTCAGAACCTGCGTCCGTGGCCGGCATCGCCCGGGTGCCGGAGAAAAAGCCGTCCAGACTGCGCCCGGCTGGCAGGTTGGTAGGCACATCATGCCGGCGCAGGGCAATCTGGCGGCTGCGCGCCGGGGTCCGGTCAACCGCGACCAGGCTGGTGTAAGGGCTGAGCAGCTGGTATTCGACGGCCAGGGCTTCGACCTCGGGCCGCAGCGCTTCGCGTTCGGCCGGTGACTTGGCCTGGTCGATCAAGCGCTGCAGCGCCGCCCTACCCCAATACGCGGCCACGCCGGATGAGACCTGGAAAGCATCAACGGGAATACTGGTTTGCCAGGCTTTGCCGTCCCGGCGGCCACTGATCGTGACCTCGCCATCCATACGATCGGCGCGGGCGGTGACCATCAGCGGCTGGCCGGCATAAAGGTCCGGCAGACGCTCCGGCACCGCATCGACTGCGCCCGGCCAGTGCACTTCGATATCCTGAAGCACTGGGCTGGTGAGCTGAGTAATGAGCTCACTCATGCGGCCGTGGATCTGACCGGTATCGCCGATGAAGGTGTAGCTGCCGCGACCAAAGCGGGCACCGTCGCGCAGGAACTGGCTGTTGACGCCATGGCCGATGCCGACCGTGAACAAGCGACTATTGCCCACGTCGCGACGGATCTGCTCCAGCACTTCCTGCTCGTTGCCGATGATGCCGTCGGTAACAAACACGATCTGTCGCAGGAAACCCTCCGGGATCGACGGCTGCATGGCCTTGGCCAGGGATGGACCCATGACCGTGCCGCCGGCGGCATTCAGGCCCTGGACAAAGCGGCGGGCCCGGGCAATGTTGCGATTGCTGGCCGCGACCGGGCTGTCGAACAGGGAGCGGGTCAGATGATTGAATTCGATGACGTTGAAGCGGTCGCCGGCGCTCAGGCTGTCGAGGGCAAACAACAGCGACTCGCGGGCCTGGATCATGGGTTCACCGCGCATCGAGCCGGAGGTATCGATGATCAGGACCAGCTCGC
>SKQI01000078.1 GCA_007119095.1 Wenzhouxiangella sp.
CATCAGCCAGCTCCGCCCAGGTCGGCGCCAGACTCCCCACCCCCGCCGGACTCGGCAACACACGCAGCTCAGCCTGAACCGATGCACCCAGCAAGGAAATCCATGCAACAAAGACGGTCACTTGCCAACGAAATCCATTCACAGCTCTTGCTCTCGGGGTTTGTGGAAGAAAAAACATGGAAACCACCGAAAACACCGAAAAACGCTTTTCAAACTTTCGGTGCCTTCGGTGTTTTCGGTGGTTTCATTTTCTTTTCAGCGAAAGGCTGATGCTACCAGAATGCCCGGACAGGGAAACCGAAGGTACCGGCGTGTGATAATCCCAAGACATGTCAAACAGCAGGCACTGCGACAGGAGTACAACATGGCCGGTGGATGGGCGCGCGATGGCGCCGTTCAGGATCAGATCGACAGCACCGTCGAAGCTGCCGTGGAACGAGCGCGGGCGAGCCTGCCCACAGGCAGCAGCCGGCGCGAATGCGAAGAGTGCGGCGATACCATTCCGGAAGCACGCCGTCAGGCAATACCCGGCGTGCGCCTTTGCGTGAGCTGCCAGCACGAGCTCGACGCGAAAGCCAGCCAGTCGGCCGGCTATAACCGACGCGGCAGCAAGGACAGCCAACTGAGATAGTAAAGTGATCCCTCCGAACACTGCCTGACGTTTTTACTGGGAAACCCCTCCATGTTGCGACAACACAGGAGGCTCAACTGACTTTCCCAGGGAGCGGCCCATGCAGATCAATAGCCATACTCGCCAGGAGACGATTGATATCCTGCGCGGAGTAGCGCTGGTACTGATCCTGATCGTCCACTGCGCCTTTGATTTCACCGGCTGGGGCTGGACCGTGCTGGGTGATGAACAGACATTGTTGCCGCTGGCAACCCTGGACAAGCCGATCGGCGAGTTGTTGAATCTGTTTCTTCGCGACAAGGCGCGAGCCATGTTCGCGATGATGTTCGGCGTGGCGTTCACGCTGCAGCTGGCGCGTTCGCAGCAGTCGGGAGAGTCCTTCGAACGCATGTTCATCAAACGCATGGCCATGCTGGCCGTGATCGGCGTGATTCACGGTCACCTGATCTACAGCTTCGAAATCCTGCGGCTGTACGCGATCGCAGGGCTGTTGATGCTGCTGCTTTGGCGACTGCCCAATCGGTCACTGCTGGCAACGGCCGGAGTCCTGGCCGTGCTCGGGCCGATCCTGTTCTATGGCATCGGCATGGCCCTGGGGCTGGACTTCTTCGGTGGCCGAGTCAGCCTGGAGGACATGTACGCCGGCTATACCTCCAGCTCGGTGCGCGAGCTGCTGGCGTTGACCCACCGCCTGGCCATGGGTCGCTACACGCCCGCGGACCTGATCTTCATGGGCATGCCCATCCTCGGCTGCTTCCTGCTCGGTCTCTGGCTGGCTCGCTGCGGCTGGCTGATGGACCCGACCGCTCATCGTCCAGCGCTGAGGCGGCTGATGGTGCGCGGCCTGGTGCCAGGGCTGGTGCTGCAGCTCGGTGCCTCCATTCTCTGGCGGCTGATGGACGAAAGCTCTCCGGCCTGGCATGGACCTGTGCTCGGCCTGGCTCACTTTGCCGCCGCGCCCTTGCTGGCGCTGGGCTATATCAGTGCCATCGCCCTGCTCTGCACCCATCCTGGCTGGCACCGCAAACTGGTCTGGCTGGCACCGGCCGGGCGGATGACGCTGACCAACTACATCATGCAGTCGTTGTTTGCCTGGATGATTTTTTACGGTATTGGTCTGGGCCTGTATGGGCAGATCGGCCCGGCCATTGCCGTACCCATCGCCCTGCTGCTGGCCCTGTTCCAGATTCTGCTGTCGGCCTGGTGGCTGCAGCGCTACTACTCAGGGCCGCTGGAATGGCTGTGGCGCTGGGCAATCAAGGGCCAACGCCCGCGCTGGCAGCTATCCCCAGTCAGGCAGCCTAGCCTGGAGAAGCAAGAGAGTCATTAACAGTGCCGATTTGCAGTTGGGGCTGCACCCGCCAGACTGCCTCAGGCCCAAGGCGCCAGTGACCCATGCGAACGGCATCTTCCGGCGGCTTCGGTCGCACAGTCAGCCTCTCGAGCATCGCCCTGCTGCTGGCCAACCTGGCCTCACTGGCCGCCGCAGTCTTCTTCGACTGGTCGGTGTTCGAGCTGCTAATGCTGTTCTGGGCCGAGACGGTCCTGATCGGCCTGTTGGTCGTGCTGCGTCTCGGGACCATGGGAGTGCGGCGCAAGCTGCCCTGGATGCCCTCTCTGATCCTCGGCTTTCTGCCGTTCTTTACCGCTTTCATCTCGGCGCATCTGGTCTTTCTCCTCGGCCTCTTCAAGCCGGAGGACGGCGACTGGCTCACGCCCACCCTGGCGCTGCCGCTACCGCGGGCTGGGCTTTGAATTTGTTGATGCCGAGGCGTACTTCAAGCCCGGCAGGTTCTTCAATCGCAACACCCATCATTTTGAAGGCCTGCTGTGCCGGATCCAGCTGCCGATGGTCGTCGAGCGACCAATCCTGATCATGCCGAAGCGCCGCTTGATCCGGCACAACGACACCAGCCGGCTGGTCAGGATCCAGCTCGATGACGCAGCATTCGACGACCGCTTCGAGGTTTACATTCAACCCGATGCTGCGGATGATGCGGCTGTGGTTGCTGCCCTGTTGAGCCCGGAGTCCAGGCAGGCCGTGCTCGAACTGACCCACACCGGGGGCAAGCTCGATGGCCTGGGCCGCATGAGTTTCGCACTGGCCCAGGACAGCCTGTATCTGGTCGCCTGGCGCTTCAGCTGGCAGACCTTGCCCGGTGGGACCGAGTACCAGGTGCTGAATTCGTTTCTGGGTCTGCCGCTGTATATCAAGCGCGACCCCGCACTTGAGCAACGGATCGCGAACCTGGCCGAGGACATCAGCGAGATCCACAGGATCATGGACCGCTTGCCCTGGACCCGGCGGAAAGGCCAGGAGTCTGGCCTGGAGAAGCAAGGGAGTTAAGATTCAGGCTGCAGGCATTGCTGATGACCAGGGCCGGGAAGCTTCATGTCGAATCAAGCTGACAACTCAACGGGCAGGAAACGACCAGGCAGCTCGCTGACCGACTCCGCGTTGCCAGCCAAGCGCGAAAAAACGCTCCACGGTTGCTTCGTTTATCCCTTCTTTCTGTTTCACATGCTGGGCTTTGGCGGGTCAGGCTTTTTCCTGGCCTACGGTGAAGAATCAACGGATCTGTTCTTTCTCTACATGCATGGCGGCTTTGCGATCCTGATCTACACGGTCTTCTACCTGGCCATCTTCGGGTTCGACGAAGTCAAGTGGATGTTCATCAATGCAGGTCTGGGCCTGTTCGGCATCTATGCCCAGATCGACCTGCTGCTGGCCATGTTCGGCAAGCGCGCCGGCGACTTTCCGGTCGCCGTCCATGTCATTCCCTTTCTCTACTATGTGCTCTACACCTTCCTGCTCTACCAGATGGTCATCGACATGAGCCGGGCCCGCAACAACCCGGCCAGGCGACGCAAGGTGGAGCTGGTCTATGTGCTCATTTCACTACTGGTTTACGGCGCTATCTGGACGCTGAGCCACTGACTCTCAGTCAGACGTCGACAGCGGCCTGCAGCCGCCGGTCGGATTCTCGAAACGATCGCAGAACAGGCTGTCCATGACCGGAATCCAGTGCTGACCGCAGCCGTCAAGCTCGGAGTCGGCAAGACAGGTTTCCATGCTCGGCGCGGCACGGGTGGTATCGCCGATGCTGGCAGTCAGGGGCACTTCGAGGGCCCCCGGCCAGGCGATATCGAACAGCAGTCGCAGCTGCCCGATCACGCCAACCCCGAATCCGGCCGCCGTGCTGCACTGAATGCTCTGGCCGGTGGCGGGGTCACCGCTGGCCTCGCAGGTGGCTGCGGGAATGGCGTTGCTGACACCGGTATAGCTGAAGCCGGGCGGCGCTTCAAAGCTCAGCGCCAGGGCACCGGCATTGCCTTCGCCAATGTTGGTAAAGCGCGCCAGCACCGATCCGGAATCACCAGGGCGGAAGGTCTCCGGCGTGTGACTGAAATCGGTGTAAACCATCTGCGCCCTGTCCGGCTCGGCGGTGATGATGCCGCCATACACGCTGCAACCGATCGGCGCATCGTCTTCGAGGCATTCAGCGAAATCCTCGGGCCAGGGCTGGTAGGCATGGCCAATGGTGCCGATGATAGTCAACGGACCGGGCACTTCAACATCTTCGGTCACGGTAAAGAACAGGTTGATGACCGAGGTCTGCGGATTCATGCCGTCAAAAAAGGACGGCGTGGTGCAGGAAGCGATCGTACCGGCCGATCCAGCATCCTGATCGGTACAGGTCCAGACCACCTGGCCGGTGACGCCGGTGCGCACCAAGCCGGACGGGATAAGAAAGCGTGCAGTGATCGTGCCATGCATGGCATCGAAACCCACATTATTGAATGCGGCGCTGATCCGCTGCGAGGTCGCACCCACCAGCATGGGTTGGTTGAAATGCGACCATGAGGCCGGCGCGAAGGTGGTTTCCGAGCGCCGATGCGGCACGGTCCAGCGCGCGCACTGGGTGAGCGAAATCACATAGTTGAATTCCAGAGTGCCACCGCAAACCAGTGGATCAGGCAACGGGGCCTGGGCGTGTTCTAATGTGGCCTGTAGCATAGACTCGCCGGGCACCGGTAAATCTCCGGCCACGTTGACTCGCACTCGCAAATACGAGCTCGACCAGATTGCAGCGCTTAAGAAACTCGTGTAGTTGCAGGTCACATCCTGACCGTCGGCGCTGCAGTTCCAGTTGGCTCCGGAATGGCCGATGAAGCTTACCTCATCCGGCAAGGTCATGCGCACCATGAACGGGGACTGCACAGCACCGGTCTGGCCGCCATTGAGCAGGATGATCGAAAAGCCAATGTGCCCGGCATCCTGGGCACCGAGCCGGTAAGTATCAAAGCTCGCCGGCGGATACAACCGGAATTGGAACTGAGGCGTCACCGGATCCCCCGCCGTATCCGACGTCGGCGCAACTTCGGCCAGCAGCGACTGGCTGCAAAACAAGAACGACAAAGCCAGGCTCTGGAACAATTTCGACGTCGGCATGGCGGGCACTCCCCTTGGCAGCAATTCCGCGAAATGCTAGACGACGGAGTGTCTGAAGTCTCCCCCCTGTTTTGGGGGGATAAAAGCAGGTTGTGATTTCCCTCATTGATTGACTGATAGTCAAATTCCAATCAGCATCAAAGTCCATTACGTCCGAACCAAAGAAACTCGCCGAGATGCATGAAGAAAAGCTCACCACAAAGGCAGTACTGCAACTGGCTTGATCGATAGCCCCAGCCCGCTGTCGCTTGCAATGGAAGCCGCTGTTGCCCTACTCTCAACAGACGAAATCTGACTCCATCAAGTTTCGGGGCGAAACCATGGATGGCAACGGCAGCAAGCAGACGATAAGACGCGCCGCCAATCTGGCCGCGGCCGGTATTGTGCTGACCTACGCCATCTTCGCCCTGCTCTGGATACTGTTCTCCGACAGGGCATTATTCCTGCTAATCAGCGACCCGGACCGACTGGTCCAGGCCAGCATTGTGAAGGGCTGGGCCTTCGTGCTTATCACGGGTGTAATTCTGTTCGTGCTAGTCGCCAGGCTGATCTACCGGATCAAACTGGCCGCCGACCAGGACCGGCGCAATCGCCAGCAGAAAGCAGCCCAGTTTCGGGCCCACAGCGAGCGCGTTCATGCTCAGCTCGAAGCGCGTGTTGCCGTTCGCACGGCCGAGCTTGAGGCGGCCAACCGCGAGCTCGATGCCTTTGCCTACGCCGTATCGCACGATCTGCGTGCACCGCTGAGGGCGATGTCGGGGTTTTCCGAAGCGCTGGTTGAAGATCATGGTGACCAACTCGACGGCCAGGCACGCCAGTATCTGCACCAGATTGTACTGGCCAGCCACAAAATGGCCGAACTGATTGATGGCATCCTTGTGCTGTCACGCAGCAGTCGTGGTAGCCTCGAGCTTTCCGAAGTAAACCTCAGTCGGCTTGCGAGCAACCAGATTGAGCGCTTGCGCCAGCTCGACCCGGATCGGAAGGTGGACGTGGAAATCGAACCTGACCTGATCGTGCAGGCTGATCCACGAACCATCGAGGTGGCATTGCACAACTTGCTGGAAAACGCTTGGAAATACACCGGCCACACCAGCGCCCCCCGGATCCGGGTCTATGCAGGCGACATGGAAGGCGAGCCAGCCATTTGCGTTGAAGACAACGGTGCGGGTTTCAACATGGCCCACGCCGACAAGCTGTTCAAAGCCTTTCAGCGCCTCCATCGGCAAGACGAGTTCCCGGGTACGGGGATCGGTTTGGCCACCGTTCAGCGCATCATTTGTCGCCACGGCGGGCGCATCGATGCCAGCGGCAGTCCGGGTCAGGGCGCCTGCTTCCGCTTCAGCCTGCCAGCAAGGCGCCGGAAAGAGGGCTCGGCATGAGCGAGGCAAAAATTCTGCTGGTAGAAGATAACCCGCAGGATGAGCTACTGACCATTCGCGCCCTGCGCAAGGCCCGGCTGGCCAACCGCATCGATGTGGTCCGGGATGGCCAGCAGGCACTGGACTACCTGTTCAACCAGGGCGAGTTTGCCAACAGCACACTGCAGGAGCTGCCGGTGGTCGTACTGCTGGATATCGGCCTGCCGCGTCTGTCGGGGTTGGAAGTACTGGAGCAGCTAAGAGCGAACGAAAGAACGCAACTGCTGCCCGTCGTCGTACTCACCTCCTCCGACGAAGCCTCTGACCGCCTGCGAGCCTACCGATGCGGCGTCAACAGCTTTGTCCGAAAGCCGGTGAACTCGGCTGAATTCACCGAAACCATCGCCCGTCTCGGGCTTTACTGGATCGCCACTAATGAGCCTCCCGATGTCCACTGATGCCTCGAAGACCGTTCGCTTGCTGATCGTCGAAGACAGCGAAGCCGACTACCTGCTCATTCAGCGGCAACTGCGCACCGAAGGCATGGCCTTCGAGTCGCTGCGGGTCGACCACCACGACGCTCTTTGCGAGGCACTGGAGCAGTCCTGGGACGTGATCCTGTATGACTATGAAATTCCGGGCCTGGAATTCGATGACGCCCTGCCCCTGATCAAGTCGAAAATCGGAGACACACCCATCATCCTTGTCTCGGGCACGGTTGATGAACGCATGGCAGCCCAACTGCTCAGACAAGGGCTGGACGACTTTGTCCTCAAGGACAAGCTGTTGCGGCTGAGCACCGCCATTGACAGAGTGAGACGCGAGCGCCTGGAACGTTCCGGTCGTCTGGCGGCCGAAGCCGAACTGCGCAAGCTCGCCATGGTGGTCGAGCAAAGCCCGGCGAGCATCCTGATCACCGACACCCGACCTGCCATCGAGTATGTCAACGATGCCTTTGTAAAAAACACCGGCTATGAACGAGAAGAGGTAATAGGTCGCAACCCTTCGGTGCTCAATACCGGCAATACGCCAGCGGCTACCTATCGGGCGCTGTGGTCGGCACTCGAGCATGGCAAAACCTGGCGGGGCGAGTTTCACAACACCCGCAAAGACGGCAGCATCTATGTCGAAACTGCAGTTATTGCGCCGATCCGGCAAGCGGACGGCAGTATCAGCCACTATGTTGCAATAAAGCATGACATCACCGCCCAACGCGAATCCGAAGCCCTGATTCACCGCCTGGCTTTTTATGATCAGCTAACCGGCCTGGCCAACCGCGCCCTGCTGATGGAGCGTCTTGACCAGGCCCTGGGAAAATGCCGAGAAACTGGCCGGCAAGGTGCAGTGCTGATGCTGGACATCGACAACTTCCGCTTCATTAATGACATTCATGGTTACGATATCGGTGACCACGTGCTGCGCGAATTCGGTCGCCGCCTTCAGGAAGAACTGTCAGACACCGACACCATCGCCCGAATTGGCGGCAACCACTTTGCTGTCATCATCGAGACCCTGGGTACGACAAAGGCTGAGGTAACCGATCGCATCAAGCAGCTAACGACACGGCTCCATGCCAACCTTCAGCAACCCTGCGAGCTGCCTGACGGCTCCGGTCAGCTTCGCCATGCCACCAGCATGGGCATCTGCCTGATCGACGGTCATGAAGAGGGGCCGGAAACGCCGATGAACCGGGCTGAACTGGCGCTGCAGAAAGCCAAGGACGATGGCCGCAACATGGCACGCCAATTCAGCCATGAACTCAAGGCACAGGTTGAAGAGCGCGCTCTGATGGAGGCCCGGCTACGCAGCGCAGTCATCAATCGCGAACTTGACATGCACTTGCAGTCTCAGTTCGATATTGAAGGTCGTCTGCTCGGCGCCGAGCTGTTGCTGCGCTGGCCACAGGCTGATGGCAGCTTTATCTCGCCCATGGTTTTCATCCCACTGGCAGAAGTCAGCGGCTTGATTCTGCCGATTGGGCAGCAAGTTTTCGACCGAGCGATCAAGCTGCTTCAGGACTGGCAGTCGAAGCCGGCCACGCGGTCACTGAAACTGTCGATCAACGTCAGCGCCCGACAGTTTCACCAGCCCGATTTCGGCGACCAACTGCGCACACGCTTGCAAGAGACCACCATTGACGCCTCCCGGCTGGTGCTGGAGTTGACTGAGAGCGTCGTTCTCGACGAGCTTGGCACCACCGGAGAAAAGATGCGCGCGATCCGTGAACTTGGGGTCGGCATTGCACTGGATGATTTCGGCAAGGGCTACTCTTCGCTCTCCTATCTCAAGCACCTGCCCTTTGACGTCCTGAAGATCGACCGTTCCTTCATCGCCGATATGCTGTCCAGCTCCAGCAGCGAAGCCATCGTCCGTGCAATCCTCGCCATGGGGCATGCACTCAAGCTGCATATCATTGCCGAAGGCGTGGAAAACGAAGCCCAGTGGGATCTGCTGCGTCGGGAGCGTTGTGCCGGTTACCAGGGTTACCTGTTCGCTCGCCCGGTCAGCATCGATCAATGGCAACCGCATGATTTCTCCACCATTGGCAACCCGTCCAGCAATGCCTACCCTTGAGGCATTCAGGAGTCATCAGCGGTCCAATTCTCGACAATCCAGAATACAGACCGAAGCCAAACGAGGCACCCTACTACAAGCCAGGGCCCTGGAATCGGTCCTGGAAACCCCCGTCAACTCTGGCAATGAAGACCACAGTGGTAGGGCCATTGTCGAATTGAAGAACACCTGCTGATGTTTCAACCGGTGGACTTGGCCCTTGAATCAAGTCCGCCGGTGCAGAAACAGGCCCAATAGGCGTCAGCAAGTCCCATTTGGCGTGATGAATGAGAACTCGCCAAGATCACCGATCGCAATCGAGGCTTGAAGATGAACGGTTGCAAATCCTTGGGCAAGATCAAGCATGGGTGGTTGCATGTCGTGTGCCACCAACGACGACTTCACCGCTCCCGCTTGGTAGACGGCAAGACATGCACCGGGTCAATCTGGTTTGGGCGGTATGGATCTGCCCAATCGAAAGCCGATGTTGATGTTGTCTGAGTTGCGGGAGCTCGAGTCGCGGTAACCTGAACGCAAGACGAAGCCAGGAACGTTCCAGGCACCGCCGCCCAGCACGGCCAAGTTGCATTCGCCGGTCAACCAGGCACTGCCATCAGTGGGGGCACCGTTATAGTTGGAGTTCCAGCAGTCCTGGGTCCATTCGTAAACGTTGCCATGGGTGTCGTAAAGCCCAAAAGCGTTGGGGCTGAAACTGCCCACTGGCTGAGTTTGCCCGCGATAGATGCCGGTTGGGCAGCCCTCAGCCGGGTTCGCACCCCAGAAATTTGCCTGATCAGCGGTAATGCAGTCGCCGGTATTGAAGCGGCCGGTCGTTCCGGCGCGGGTGGCGTATTCCCTTTCGGACTCCGTAAGCAGGCGGTAGTCGTGGCCGGTCTTCTCGCTTAGCCAGGTCAAGTATTGATGGACAACGTTCCAACTGACCCTGATGACGGGGCGGTCTCCGCGGCCCCAGCCGTTGTCATCGGGCACGTGGGTACAACCACCGTCGTTTACGCAAGCGTCCCACTGTGCAAAGGTCACCTCGGTCTGGCCCATGGCAAAGGCCGGAACGGTGACCTGGCGCTGCGGGCGCTCCCTGCCGTAACTCTCCGGCTCACTTTCCGGGCTGCCCTGGGTAAAGGTCCCGGCAGGGATCATGACCATGGTTGGGCAGTCGGCGCAGTCTTTGAATGTCCATGTCGTCCCATAAGCCTCGGCCAGTGCCCGTCCGGTCATATCCAGATCGTCGAGGTCGGCCGAGTGGTCGTAGATGAGCACATCGGCGATGTCGCCATGCACACTGTTGCCGATCTGGAACAGGCTGTTGTCGATGGCATAGGCGGCGATGGTCGACTCGCTGCTGCTGACCAGAGCGCCATTGAAGTAGAGCTGTTGGCTGTTGCCGGTC
>SKQI01000209.1 GCA_007119095.1 Wenzhouxiangella sp.
GCGTCGGCTGCCAGATGGCGGGCGGAATGGTCGATGAACCCGGTTGGCTCCGCGCTGGCCATGACCAGGCGCTGCAACCAGAAACCCAGGTGCGGCGCGCGCTCGACACAGCGCGTCACGAAGGTCTGCCTGTCCTCGACGGGCTGTTCCAGGGCCTGGTCCAACAGGCGATCAAGCATCTGCCGGCGCTTGGGCGTCAGCCTGCCGCCGCGGGGTCGAGGTTTGCCAGCTTCAGGCGTCATCCTGCGCCTGCATGTCCATCAGCAGCCAGGCCCGGGCCCGCTCCCAATAGCGCTGCACGGTGCGAACCGAAATATCCTGCATCTCGCTGATTTCCTCGGCCGTGTAGCCGCCGAAGAAGCGGGCGATCACCACCTCGGCCAGCTCTGGCGAGGCCTGCTCGAGACGTTCCAGCGCATCGTTGACCATCAGCACCGATTCCTCGGGCTGGCTATCACGATCGGCAACCAGATGGTCTTCCAGCGTCTCGGCAGACTGGCCGGCACCGCGCTTGGCCGCCATCTTGCTGCGCGCGTGATCGACAATCAATTGGCGAATGGCCAGGTAGGACAGCCGTTTCAAATGCAGCCGATTGTGAATCGGCTGGTCCGCGGCCTGGCGCAGCTTGAGAAAGGCTTCGTGGACCAGCTCGGTGGTTTGCAGGGTCGGGCTGGCGCCCAGCCGGGCCTGCTGACAGCGCGCGACCTGGCGCAGGTCGTCATAAATCAGCGGCAGGATGTGGTCCATCAGGTCCGGCGAGTCTTTAAGCTCGGACAGAAGCTGGGTGACATCACCCTGAAGCGTTGAATCAGGCTGGTTCAAGACGGGGCTCTGTTGAGGAAATCAAGGGGTTAGTTTGCCACAGGGTGGAAGGGGGTTCTATGAGTTGAGCGGAAAGGCAATTGATTGGCGTCGTATCTCAGCAGAGGCCTGCGAGATCGAAGAAACTCGAAGCTGCAAGCCGTCCTCGGGTGGGGGATTTCGCTGAAGGCCTCGCCACGCGTCGAACTGAAGCGGAATTCACCGCCCGAGGACGGCGCCCCAATTCGAACGAAGCCCGCGCGCTGAGATACGACGCCAATCAGTAAAGCGAAAAGGACGGGGAGCTCGGTATTCACATCTGATACTGTATTTTTGTACATATAATGGGGGATGATGGAGTATGCCGAATTGCAGGCTTTGAGTGCGTTCAGTTTTCGTCGGTCGGCGGCCATGCCGGCCGAGCTGGTCGAACGGGCGGCGGCGCTGGGCTATCGCGCCCTGGCCCTGACCGATGAGTGCTCCATGGCCGGCATCGTACGTGCCCACGAGGCGGCCCGCGATCTAGGCTTGAAGCTGATCGTTGGCACTGAAATTCGTGTTGAACAAGGCCTGCATCTGGTCATGCTGGCCCCGACCCAGGCCGCCTACACGCAGCTTTGCCGCCTGATCACCGCCGCCCGGCGACGTTGTGCCAAGGGCAGCTACCAGGTCCTGTTAGAGGACCTGGAACGAGGGCTGGACGAGGTGCTGGTCATCTGGAAACCGGCGCGTCAGTGGTCCGAGCCGGCCACTTCTCTGGCTGCCGATGCCCGGCCCACGGCCCAACATCTCAAGCACCTGTTCGGCAACCGCCTGTGGCTGGGCGCCACCCGGCTGCTGGAACCCGGCGAGCGGGCCTGGTTTCGGGAGTTGGACGTGCTTGGCCAGGCCCTGAATATCCCGCGCCTGGCCTGTGGCGATGTACGCATGCCCGGCCGGTCGCGCCGCGCCCTGCTCGACGTGCTCACCGCCCTGCACGAAAACAAGCCCCTGGCTGACTGCGGCCTGGCCCTGGCTGCCAACGGCGAGCGCCACCTGCGCCCCCGTGACACCCTGGCCAGGCTGTACCCGCCGGACTGGCTGGAGGAAACGATCAGGCTGGCCGCGCGCTGCGATTTTTCCCTGGCCCGGCTGGAATACCGCTACCCGCGCGAGCTGGCCCCAGCCCCACTGACCCCGGCCCAGCACCTGCGCCGCCTGACCCTGGCGGGCCTGCGCAAGCGCTATGGCGACACGCCACCGGAAAACGTGCGCGCCATTGTCGCCCGTGAACTGAAACTGATCGAAGAAATGGGCGTGGAGGCGTTCTTCCTGACCGTACACGACGTGGTCCGGTTTGCCCGCTCGCGCGGCATCCTGTGCCAGGGCCGAGGCTCGGCGGCCAACTCGGCCGTGTGCTACTGCTTAGGGGTCACCGAGGTCGATCCTGCCAGGCAGCAGCTGCTGTTCGAACGCTTTATTTCCAAGGAGCGCAACGAGCCGCCCGATATCGACGTCGACTTCGAGCACGAGCGGCGCGAAGAAGTCCTGCAATACATCTACGACAAGTACGGCCGCGACCGCGCCGCCCTGGCCGCCACCGTGATCTGCTATCGGCCCAAGTCCGCGCTCAAGGACGTTGGCCGCGCGCTGGGGTTGGAACCGGAACGGATGAACCGTTTGACCGCCTCGCTGGCCTGGTGGGACCGTCCCGAGGTCTGGCCCGAACGCCTGGCCGAATGTGGCTTCGACCCGCAATCTCCCATGACCCGCCAGCTGATGGTACTGAGCAGCGAACTGGTCGGCCTCCCCCGCCACCTGTCCCAGCACGTCGGCGGCATGGTCATCTCGGACGCCCCCTTGCACCACCTGGTCCCGGTCGAAAACGCCGCCATGGCCGATCGCACCATCATCCAGTGGGACAAGGA
>SKQI01000061.1 GCA_007119095.1 Wenzhouxiangella sp.
CCGGATCGGTTCCAATGCGTTGCCAGAGGACCTTGAAGGTGTTCGAGCAGCCGCTGGACAGTCAGTCTGTAGTCGGTGTGGTTGGCACCGAGGATGAAGTCGAGGCGCTGCCGGAGGATTACGAGCCGGTGCTGTGTCCTGACCAGCGCCTGGAATTGGCTGGACTGGTCGAAGAAGAGGTATTGCTTAGCCTGCCGCTTGTCCCGGTAGCCCCGGATTCAAGCCCGGTTGGGGATACCGAAGCGGCGCAACCGGATACACAAAGGCCATTTGAAGTATTGGCCGAGTTGACGAAGAAACGCAGTAATTAATCGATCACTTTGGAGTTCTGATCATGGCTGTTCAACAAAATCGAAAAACCCCGTCGAAGCGCGGCATGCGGCGTTCGCACGATAGCCTGTCGGCCCCGACCCTGTCGGAAGAGGCTGCTACGGGTGAAACGCACCGTCGACACCACGTCTCACCGGAAGGCTTCTACCGTGGCCGCCAGGTCATCGAAGTCGCTCCGGAGTTCGAAGACGACGAAGTCGAAGCACAAGACTGATCGACTGAGGATTCATGTCCGAGGAATCTCGGCTCCGTATCGCCATTGATGCCGCCGGCACCGATGGCGGCCCGGAGCTGATAGTCGCTGCTGTTGATCAGCTGCTGGCCAGCCATTCGGATCTGCGGGTTCTAATCCTGGCTGAATCTGATTCGACATCGCGCCTGGCCGAGCGCCTGTCGCGACCTGCGGTTGAAATCATCCCCTGCGAGCAAGCGCTGCCGCCTGACATGAATGCGGCCGGCGCCATTCGGCGTGGCCGCGGCAGCACCATGTGGCAAGCCCTTGAGCTGGCTCAACAGGGCGAGGCAGACGCGGTGGTCAGCGGCGGAAGTACAGGGGCCTTGATGGCATTGTCACGACATTTGCTGGGCACCCTGCCTGGGGTAGAGCGCCCCGCCTTGATGGCAGCGATTCCGTCACTGAACCGGCCGGTCTGGATGCTGGATCTTGGCGCAAATCTGCAGGTTGACGCCCGAAGGCTGCTGGAATTCGCTCAACTGGGCCAGGTTGCCTGCAGCGTAATCGAAGGCCATGCACCGAAAATTGGCCTGCTCAACGTGGGTACAGAGCCGGGCAAGGGCCCTGACGTGATCCGGGAGGCCGCGCGGTTGATTGATGAAGACAGCAGGCTGGACTATGCCGGCTTCATCGAGGCTGACCAGGTATTTGCAGGCGTCGTCGACCTGGTGGTCTGTGATGGGTTCGCTGGCAATGTGCTGCTGAAAAGCGCCGAGGGTTCGGTCAAACTGCTGTTTGGCCGGATGCGCCAGGAGTTTCAAGGCAGTGTTTGCGGCCTGCTGGCAAAAAAGCGCTTGCGGCGGCTGCATGACAGCCTCGATCCGGCAAGGCATAATGGAGCCCCAATGCTGGGCGTCCGTGGCACGGTCATCAAGAGCCACGGAGGAACCTGCAGCCGAGGGTTTGCCCGCGCGCTGGAACTGGCAGCCATTCAGGTCAGAAAGGATCTGGTCAGCTGCCTGGAAAAGCAATTGCTGGCGGGTTACTGAGCGTCCTCCGTCGCCACGCGATCTCTGACGCCGCTCTTCGTCCATGCAGCCATTCATTCATCAATTGGGAGCCTGACCGGAATGTACGCCCGAATTGCCGGTACTGGAAGTTACTTGCCCGAACGGGTGCTCACCAACCGTGAACTTGAGTCCATGGTCGACACCTCTGACCAGTGGATTCGTGAACGCACAGGGATTTGCGAGCGACGGGTGGTGGCCGATGGACAAACCACCTGCGATCTGGCTGAACAGGCTGCCCTGCGGGCCCTGGAAGCTGCCGAGCTCAAGCCATCCGATATTGATTTGCTGATCGTCGGCACAACAACCCCAAATGTTGTTTTCCCATCGACGGCATGCCTGCTCCAGCACCGCCTGGGCCTGGGGGAGTGCGGTGCTTTCGACGTTAATGCCGCCTGTTCCGGGTTCATCTACGCGATGTCGGTTGCCGATCAGTTCGTCCGCGCCGGTACAGCCAAGCGCGTGTTGGTCGTTGGCGCTGAAACGCTCACCCGGATGCTGGACTGGAGCGATCGAGGCACTTGCGTGCTGTTCGGCGACGGTGCCGGTGCAGCCGTGCTTTGTGCCGACCCCGAGCCCGGTATCCTGTCCACCCACATCCATGCCAACGGTGGCTATGGCGATCTGCTGAAAACCGATGTTGGCGTTTCCACTGGATTCAAGGCCGAGCCCGGTGGCGGCGTTCGGGTCAGCATGCGCGGCAACGAGGTGTTCAAGGTCGCGGTCAACACGCTGGGCCGCATCGTCGACGAGACCCTGGCTGCCAACCAGTTGGAAAAATCCGACCTTGACTGGCTGATTCCGCATCAGGCCAATCTGCGCATCATCAAGGCCACCGCCAAAAAGCTGCAGATGTCCATGGACCAGGTGATCGTGACCGTCGACCGTCATGGCAATACCTCCGCGGCCTCGGTGCCGCTGGCACTGGATCATGCGATCCGCTCGGGCAAGGTGCAGCGCGGCGAGAAGCTGCTGCTTGAAGCCTTTGGCGGCGGCTTTACCTGGGGTGCCGCGCTGGTCATCTATTAACTGATATCAAGCATTCAGAGGGATCATGTCTCAACTAGCCTTGTTGTTCCCGGGCCAGGGATCACAGTCGGTCGGCATGCTCGCCGAACTGGCAGC
>SKQI01000097.1 GCA_007119095.1 Wenzhouxiangella sp.
CATCGCGCTTTCCCCAATATTTGACCAGCGCAATATTGGCACCAGCGCTGGCGACGGCGGTTTCAGCAGACATGGCAATAGACCTGACATCAAGGCCCGCCATGATACCGCCCGGTGACTACTTTTTTTCCGCGAAAGGCTGGAACTTGACCCGGGAAAACTCGACCCTGATCTCGGTTCCCGCACCCAGTTCGCTGTCGGCATGGAGATGCCAGCCAAAACGGTTGCACAGCCGGCGAACAATGGCCAGACCCAGACCATAACCCTCATTGCTGCGATCGTGCCCGCGGTAAAACGGCTCGAACATGCGCTCGAGATCCGCTTCGCTCATGCCGCAGCCGGTGTCCTTGACCGACACCCCACCCCGGTCGATCAGCACTTCCACCGTGCCGGACTCGGTGTAGGTCAGTGCATTGCGAAGTAGATTGGTGAACACGATGGCCAGCACCCGTTCAGGCGCATCCACTTCCACCAGCCCGGTCGCACGAATGGACGTAGTGACCTGTTCTCGTGGCACGGCCCGTCTGACTTGATCCAACAGTTCCGCCAACAGATCATTCAGGACCACCGACGACCAGGACAGCTTTGACTCCGTTTCCCGGGCAAGGATGAGCAGGGTTTCGACCAGTGATTCCATGTCTCTGACCGTGCGCATCAGACGCTCGAGAATGCGCTCCCGCTTGGCCGGATCATCGAAGCGCTCCAGCAACTCCAGATTGGCCTTGACGACCGCCAGGGGCGTGCGCAGCTCATGACTGGCGTTGCGGGTGAAATTCCGCTCGCGCTGAATGAACGACTCCATCCTGCTGATGAACTGGTTAAAGGCATTGATCAGTGTCAGCACCTCGGCATCCGTCGTGTCGCCAAGATCATCGAGCGGTAGCCGAGCCAGCTCGCCGGTCTGAAAATCATAATCCCGAACCCGCTCGGCAAGCTGGACCACCGTAGAGACAGCCCGACGCGACATCAGGTAACCGAGCCAGGTCAGCAGGTAAATCAGCAGCAACACGCCGGTCAGCGGCGCAATGCCGAAATAGAACGCCAGCGCCGATACCTGCACTTCGTCGAACACCAGGTAAAGCCGGTTGCCGCCCTCGTCAGACACATGAACCACCGGCTCTGCATCCGGGCCTTCGTGCACCCGATGAAAGCCCGGCGGTTGATCAGCCAGCCAGTCCGGCACGCCGGAAAAATCACTGCGCCGGGCCATGTAGCCGCGCAGATTGTTCGTATTGGGCAGGGGGAAATCCTGATCGTTGCGGAAATTCTCCCAGAAATGCTCCGCTTCGCCATTGAGCGCTTCCTGGACCAGCACCCGCTCCACCACAATGGCCGCCGCGTAAACACCGAGTATGGTCGCCACGCTGATGGCCAGTACCTGAAGAACAAAGACACGAATCAGCTTGCTGTTCAGCCCGCCTTTCAGAATGTTGTTATTCAGGTCCATCAATGATCAGCGGCGGCGAAAGCGATAGTGAGCGACCAGCCAGCTGTTGCCGTTGTCATAGGCAAACAGCTCCTCGCAGGCCATGAAGAACATGCGCCATCGCTGGACCCATATATCGCCCTGATCACCGTGCACATCGGCCATGATCTGGCGCACGCTGCCGCTGCGGCGATCGAGGTTGTTCAGCCATGCCCGCGCCGTTTTTGCGTAGTGATGCCCTGAGTACAGCTTGCGGTTCTCAAGCACCACATCGTCCTGGAAGTGCAGCAAGGTATCAGCCGCCGGCATCAAGCCACCGGTAAAGAAATAACGCCCCATCCAGTTTCCTTCTCCTTCGGTCTCAAACGGATAGGCCAGGTAACGATGGCAGAAGATGTGTACAAACAGCTTGCCCTCAGGTTTCAGCCAACTGCCGACACGCTTCAGCAATTCGCGATAGTTGCGCACGTGCTCGAACATTTCCACGGACACAACGCGGTCAAAGCGTTCGTCCAGTTCAAGCTCGTTGACATCGCAGGTTATCACGCGAAGGTTATGCAATCCCAGATCCAAAGCACGCGATTCTATCCACGCCCGCTGTGATGCCGAGTTGGAAACCGCGGTGATCTGGCTTTCTGGATAGTGAGAGGCCATCCACAGCGTCAGCGAACCCCAGCCACAGCCAAGCTCGAGAATACGCTGACCATTGGCCAGCTCGGCCTGCTGGCATGAGGCCTCGAGCATGGCCGCTTCAGCTTCGTCCAGCGATGTGGTGTTGTCACGCCACAGCGCAGAGGAGTACTTCAAATGCGAACCCAGCGCCAGCTGGTAAAAGCTGGCCGGCACCTCGTAGTGCTGCTCGTTCGCCGCATCAGTCTCGATGGCAATCGCCGAGGATGCCAAATCGTCCATCAGCGCCTGGGTCCGCGCCGCGCGCGCCTCGGGGTCGCGATCGAATTCGTCGGCCAGCCGACGCTTTAGCAGCTGACGGATGCCTGCACGAATCAGGACATCCGGCACCATGCCGCCTTCGGCCAGTTTGATCATGCTCATGCTTGTTGTTCTCCCGCTGCTTTCGGCAGCGCAATAGGGGTTGGGTCGTAGCGCCTGGCCAGCCAGAACAACAGTGGCAGCACCAGGGCCCAACTCAGGCCGGTGGCCAGCACCACCTGCCAGGCCGGGGCCAGCCACTCGACGGCGCCGAAACGAGACCCGGCGTAGTAAGACATGGGTGAGCCAATGCCGCCCAGCAGGCCGATCAGCCCAAGCCGACGCTTGAAGGAGCCCATGGAGTGGTTGATGACCAGCGCCAACGCCAGCCATAGCAGCATGATCCAGATGGGCGCCACCCCGGACCAGGGCCAGGCGCTGGAATATTGCAACAACCCCAGCTGGATCCAGGCGGTATCAAGGACCAGGCCCAGCGCCAGGCAAACCAGCACCATGACGGGATCGAGCGGGTGTCGATTGGCCGGGTGCAGCTGCCACAAGGCCATCGCCCCCACCACGATCAGCCCGCCCCATATCCAGCCATAAGCCGCGCCGATGACGCAGGCCGGCCAGCTGAGCTGAAACAGCCCCTGGTTGATCATGAAGCCCGGATTCAACATGCTTCAGGCCGTCAGGCCGGCAGTCTGGTCAGGACGATAGTCGGGACCGGCCAGCAGCAGGTGCACATCGCTGATAGCCCGTTCTCTGAACCCGCCTTCGCAGTAAGCGAGGTAAAACCGCCAGCGGCGTCGGAAGGTCTCGTCAAAGCCCATCGCCGCGATATCGCTCCAGGCTGCTTCGAAACGTTCGCGCCATGCCTTCAGGGTCAGGGCGTAGCTGGCACCGAAATCAGCCAGTTCGATCAGGCCAAGGCGGCTGGCACGGGCCATCGCGGCCGTGATGGCGCTGACGGAAGGGATGAAGCTCCCCGGAAAGACGTAACGCTTGATGAAATCAACGCTTTTCAAGGCCCTGGCATAACGAAAGTCCTCGATGGTGATCGCCTGGATCAGGGCCAGACCATCGGGCTTGAGCAGTTCATCAATACGCTTCAGATACGTATCCAGGTACTGGTGGCCGACCGCTTCGATCATTTCCACCGACACAAGCTTGTCGAAGCGACCTTCGAGATCACGATAGTCCTGCAACAGCAGGGTCACACGGTCACCCAGACCTGCATCGCTTACTTTTTGACTGGCGTAGGCGTACTGCTCGCGTGAAATGGTCGTGGTCGTGACTCGGCAGCCGCACTCGCGAGCCGCGTGCAGCGCCAAGCCGCCCCATCCCGTGCCGATTTCAAGCAGGTGGTCGTCAGGGCCGAGCTTGAGTTTCCGGCAAATCCTGTCGAGTTTGTTGACCTGCGCCCGGTCAAGCAACTCGCTTTCTTGCGCGAACAAGGCACTGGAGTATTGCATGCGCTCATCCAGCCAGGCGGCGAAGAAGTCATTGCCCAGATCATAATGGGCCGCGATGTTGCGACGACTGCCCTTGAGGCTGTTGCGATTGAAGCCGTGCCAGACCTTCAGCAGCAGACCACTGAGGCGCGCGCCGCCTTCATCGACCTGATTCAAGGCTTCGCGATTTCGTGCAAGCACCTGGATGACGGCAACCAGGTCAGGGCTTTCCCAGTACCCGGCCATGTAGGCCTCGGCAGCGCCAACGCTGCCGCCAGTCGCCAGCAATCGCCAGAAAGCGAGGTTGGAAACCTCAACCCTGGCCTGCAAGGCGCTGCCAGCGCCCAGGCGATGCTCTCCGTCACTATCCGAGATCACCACCTGGCCTTCGGCCAGACCCGCCATGCGCTTGAGCACCTGTCCGCGGAGCCAGCGATCCACGGCCGCGCCACGGCCGCTGGCCGAGCCTTCAAGGGCTCTGGTGGCTGAATTCATGCGCTTTTCTGTTCCTTGTCGGGATGAGTATGAAACGGTGTTTTCTTGATCCATAAACGAAACGCCTGCCAATAAATGCCGGCCACGACTTTCAACGTCATGAAGGGAAAGACCAGCGGCATCCGCGTCATGCCCTTACGGGTCATCGGCTCAAACGCAAGCTTCATGCCGGCTGAGAAGGATTCTGCGCGCTCATCGGTCACCAGCATGTGAATGGAAATGCCCTCTGCCGTGAACCGAAAACGCCAGTCGTAGTGCATCTGCATCGGAAGAAATGGTGATACGTGGAAGACCTTGGGAAAGCGGAAACGATACTCCGGCCCGCTCATATCCCTGCAATCCAGGACGTAGGCATGCCGCTCACCCCAGGGCGTGTTGTGCACCTCGGCAACGATAAAGGCCGGCTGATCTGCATCCAGGCAGAGGTAGAACGAGACCGGATTGAAGTTGAACCCCCACTGGCGCAGATGACTCAGCAATAGCACCCGGCCCGACGGCCAATGACCCGTCTCGGCCTCCACTCGGCGGCGAACGGCCTCGGCCGGGGGCAAGTCCTCGTACTGCAAATAATCCTTGTGCCGAAAGCTGACCAGGTTGAAGCACTCGATGGACCAGAGTCGGGAAGTGGCGAAAATGTCGTCCAGGCGGTCGAGGTCAAGCAGGCTGTAATAGAGTCGATAGCGAAAAGCGTGCGGCTTCGGGCCCCGGCGACGATGCCAGACCTGACCGAGCCCGAACGCGGCGGACGGTAAGGGAGTCGGGTTTAAATCGTTCATGCGGCCTTGGCGGCCGGCGCATCAGCGTCAGCAATTGCATCCACTACCCGACGCGCACTGCGAGCACCATCTTCATGGAAACCCCAGCCCCACCAGGCACCGCAATACCAGGTTCTGCGCACACCGTTGATTTCGGACCAGCGCTGTTGGGCAGCCACCGCCGCCGGGGTGAAAACCGGGTGCTGGTAGTTGCGCTGTACCAGGATACTGGCCGGATCAAGCAGCTCGGTCTGGTTCAGAGACACAATGTAGTCTTTCCGGGCATCAAGGCGCTGCAGCTGGTTCATGTAGTAGGAAACCCGGCACTGTTCCAGGTCGCGCCGATCACGGCGCACGTTCCAGCTGGCCCGGGCTCGCCGGTGAACCGGTAGCGCGCGGCTGTCGGTATGCAGCACGGCTTCGTTGGCCTGGTAGCCAATCGCCCCGAGAATGCTGCGCTCGGCCGGCTCAGGGTCAGCCAGCAGGGCCAAGGCCTGGTCGGAATGACAGGCAAGGACAACGGCGTCTGCGTGAAACACGCCGTGATCACTGGCAATCTCCACCCGGTCGGGATGGCGCCTGATCATGTCCACCCTGACCCCGGTCTCGATGCGCGCAATGCCTTGGGCAGCCCGCTCTACGTAGCTGCGCGATCCGCCGCAGACAGTGCGCCAGGTCGGCCGCTCTCCCAGCGTCAGCATGCCATGGTTATTCATGAAGGCCAGCAAATGGCGCATGGGGAATTCCCGCACCTGCTTCATCGGCGCAGACCACAACGCCGAGGCCATCGGCAATAAATGCAGCTCGGCAAACGCACTGCCCGGCGGGTATCGCTCCAACCACTGACCCAGCGTGAGCTGATCATCGATTTCGGCCAGCAGGTCCGATGCCCCGCGGTAAAAGCTCACCATGTCCGCCACCATTTTCAGAAAACGGGGCCGAACCAGGTTTCTACGCTGGCAGAACAATCGGTCCAGGCTGGTGGCGTTGTACTCGATGCCGCTGACCGGATCGCTGACGGCAAAACTCATGTCCGAGTCCTGCCACGGCACGCCCAGCGCCTGCAACCAGGCGGAAAACAACGGGTAATGACGCTCGTTGAAGACGATGAAGCCGCTGTCGATGGCCAGGCTTCGATCTCCTTCGCCAATCAGATGGGTATCGGCATGACCACCCAACCGGGCATCAGCCTCGAGCAGAATAACTTCATGGGTCCGATTGAGATGCCAGGCCGCATACAGGCCGGAAACGCCGGCGCCGACCACGACAATCTTCATGACGGCCTGATCCGCCGGGCATTGCGGATGGTTTCGGGCACCGGCTTGAGGTCGTGAACCAGTCCGACCCAGGACATCAATTTCAGCATGTAGAAGCTCACATCGATTTCCCACCAGTAGAAACCCTGCCGCGCCGAGCCCGGGAAGTGATGGTGGTTGTTGTGCCAGCCCTCGCCCAGGGTCAGCAAAGCCAGAAAACCATTGTTACGGCTATCGTCCCGGGTGGCATAGCGCCGCGAGCCCCAGACATGGGCCAGTGAATTGATGGTCAGGGTGACGTGGATCAGCACCACGGTGCTCAGGAAGTACCCCCAGACCAGCATCTGCCAGCCGTTCGTCCCCAGACCCGGCGCCACTCGCTCCAGCACCGCGCCCAGCAAAAACAACAGGACGGCGTAGACGACAGGCACGGCCAGATCGTATCGGTCCAGCCATCTGAGCTCCGGATACTTGACCAGGTCAGGAATCTGCCGATGGTCGGTGGCGAAATGACCTCGGCTCAGGAACCAACCGGCGTGGCTCCACCAGAAGCCGTGGCGAGGTGCATGGGGATCGGCCTCCTGGTCGGCCACCTTGTGATGATGTCGATGGTGCGCCGCCCACCACAACGGGCCGCGCTGGGTTGCACTGGCCCCGATCACGGCGAAGATGAACTGCACGGTGCGCGATGTCTTGAAGCTGCGGTGCGAGAAGTAGCGGTGATAGAAGGCCGTGATGGCGAACATCCGAACCAGGTAGCTGGCGACAAAAACCGCTACAGCCGCCCACGACCAGCCAACGACGAAAACCGCCAGGCAGGCCAGGTGCAGTCCGATGAACGGCAGAATTCGCAGCCAGTCGATCTGCCGCTGTTGATTGATGGCCTCGGGTCGGTGATGCGATTCCTCGCCCAGGCTGCTGTCTGTCTTGAACCAAGATGCCACGCTTTGCTTGGCGGACATGAAAAACTCCTCAACCAGTCGGGCGGTATTACACGCTTAGGCGGTGAAACGCCCGTGAACCGGCTTCTCAGGCCGAAACCCGTTTTTTTCCTAGCCAACGCCGCTGAATCTTCCGATATGCGATCCGTTCAGCCGCAAAGACAATCTTCATCGCCCATTTCACAATCGATGGAGAAAAAAATGGAGATCAGACTGGCCCTGAACAAACAGCGGCGAATGGCTGGCTGGACCCTGCTTGAATTGCTGGTGACGCTGAGCGTGCTGGCGACGCTTGGGTTGACTGGCATCCCTGCCATGCAGCGTTTTGTCGAACAGCACCGGGTGGTGTCGGCATCCAATTCGCTGATCACTCATCTGAACTACGCACGCAATGAAGCGGTCACCCGGCATACCTTCGTCTCGGCCTGTCCCAGCCCCGATCTTCAGCACTGCAGCGGCAATCGCTGGGATCGAGGATGGATCATCTTTCTGGATCCGGACCGTAATGGACAACCGGCTTCTGAAAATGACATTTTGCGCGTTGTTCATGGCAACGAACGCTTGCTGATGCACTCCGGAGGACGCTACCGGGTTCGCTACCAGCCCATGGGCGGCGCCTATGGCACGAATCTGACCATCCGCGTGTGCGGTCGCAACGGTCGGGCAACGCCTAACGCGGTGGTGGTTTCGAACCCAGGCCGGGCCCGAGTCCAGCGCGAAGTAGTGGGCCTGGACTGTTCATGAGACCTTGGCTGCACCTTGCATTCGGTACCGTATGGAGATAGTATTAAAACAACTGTTTGAATCGAACGTTTGAATTGACAGCATCCCTGACGACCTGTGATCGAATTCTGGACGCGGCCGAGCAATTGTTCGCCGAGGAAGGTTTTCATGCCACATCGCTGCGCCAGATCACGCAGGCAGCCGAGGTCAACCTCGCAGCCGTCAATTACCACTTCGGTTCCAAGCAAGCGCTGATTCTGGCGGTGTTCCGACGCCGCCTGGACGCGCTCAACAAGGCTCGGCTTGAGCGGCTGGAACAGTCGCTGTCAGATGAGCAGGCGCCCGACCTGGAAGAAATTCTCGACGCCTTTATCGTGCCGGCGCTGGCGCTCACCCACGGCAGTGCGGAAAACGGTCATCCATTCATGCGCATCCTGATGCGCGCCTTTGCCGACCGCGATGACCAGCTTCACCGGGCATTGAGCGCGGAATATGCACATGTGATGCGACGCTTTGCCGGCGCCATTGCCACGGCGCTGCCCGGGGTCGAGGAAAAGCAGCTTCGCCGCCAGCTTGACTTCATCGTCGGGGCCTTGACCCACACCATGTCAGAGTGCAGCGCCAAGGATGCGCGCGCGATTGCCGACGATCTGGTTCAATTTGCCGCTGCGGGGCTCCGCAGCGCTGTTTCCGTCCCCTCTGTAGATGGTGCTGTTCGCACCCTGGAGATTCACTCATGACCCTGTTACCCCTTGCCGTTCTCGTCGTTGGACTGGTGGCCCTGGCCTGGTTCCGGGCGCCGCTATGGTTGGCAACCGCCCTGGCTGCAGCCGTCACCGGCGCTGCCTTGCTGGTTGTTGGCTCACCGTTGCTGATCAACGTTGTGCTGGTGGCGGCCACGGCAATCCTGCTGTTCTTCACCGTCACACCGCTGCGCCGTAGCCTGCTGTCTCGCCCGCTGTTCAACTGGTTCAAGGGCGTGCTGCCGGCGATGTCGGCCACCGAAAAGGAAGCGCTGGATGCCGGTACGGTCTGGTGGGATGCCGAGCTGTTCAGCGGCAAGCCGAACTGGAAGGTATTGTTCGACCAGCCTGCGCCGGCCTTGAGCGCCGAAGAGCAGGCCTTTGTCGATGGCCCGGTTGAAGAGCTGTGCAAGATGCTCGATGACTGGAAGATCAATCGCGAACTGAAGGATCTGCCACCGGAAGTCTGGCAGTTCATTCGCGAAAAGCGTTTCTTGAGCATGATCATTCCGAAGCAGTATGGCGGGCTGGAATTTTCCGCCCAGGGCAACGCTGCCGCGGTGACCAAGATCTCCACTCGCAGCCTGACTGCAGCAGTCTCGGTCATGGTCCCCAACTCCCTCGGCCCGGGCGAACTGCTGATGCACTTCGGCACCGAAGAGCAGAAGAACCATTACCTGCCGCGCCTGGCCCGCGGCGAGGAAATTCCCTGCTTCGCCCTGACCTCGCCGCAGGCCGGTTCCGATGCCGCCTCCATGCCCGACGAGGGCGTGGTCTGCAAGAAGCTCATCGACGGCAAGGAAGTGCTGGGCCTGCGCGTGACCTGGGACAAGCGCTACATCACCCTGGCGCCGGTGGCTACCGTCCTGGGTCTGGCTTTCAAGACCCGCGACCCCGAAGGACTGCTGGGCGACAAGGAACACCTGGGCATTTCCTGCGCCCTGATCCCGACATCCACCCCGGGTGTGGAAATCGGCAACCGCCACCTGCCCGGCGGCTCGCTGTTCATGAACGGCCCGACCCGCGGCAAGGACGTGTTCATCCCGATGGACTGGGTGATTGGCGGACAAGAGCGAATCGGCCAGGGCTGGCGCATGCTGATGCACTGCCTGGCAGCCGGCCGGGCGATTTCCCTGCCCGCCCAGGGCGTGGCCGGCGGCAAGGCCTGCTCGGCCATGACCGGCGCCTATGCACGAATCCGCTACCAGTTCAAGCAGCCGATCGGCCACTTCGAAGGCATCGAGGAACCAATGGCCCGGATCGGCTCGGAAGCCTATCGCATGGAGGCAGCCCACAAGCTGACTTTGGCCGCGCTCGATGCCGGCCACAAGCCAGTGGTGCTATCGGCCATCCTAAAGGCCTACCTGACCGAAGCCAACCGCCGGGTGGTCAACGATGCCATGGACGTGCACGGAGGCAAGGCCGTGGTCGAAGGCCCGGGCAATTACCTGTCACTCGGCTACCAGGCCCTGCCGGTGTCGATTACCGTGGAAGGCGCCAACATCCTGACCCGCTCGATGATCGTGTTCGGCCAGGGCGCGATCCGCTGCCACCCCTACCTGCTGAAGGAAATGCTGGCCGCGCAGGACAATGACCTGAAAGCCTTCGACGCCGCGCTCTGGGG
>SKQI01000036.1 GCA_007119095.1 Wenzhouxiangella sp.
CAACTGGTACACCGAATCACCCCGCGTCTGCTGCAGTTCGTTCAACAACAGCTCAACCTGTCCAGTTCGTGGCTGCCAGCAAGCCAGCCCGTGGTGCCACAGGGCCAGCCAGAGACAGCCATCAGGCGCCACCCAGAGCTCGCTGACCGGCAGCACGGCCAGGCCCAGCAGTTCGAACACAGTCGTCTCTGGGCGTAATTCATCGGCGCCATCGATAACGAACAGGCCGCTGTCCGTCGCCAGCCAGATCCAGCCCTGTTCATCTTCGACCATGCGCTCAACACGGCGTACGCTGTCGCGCGCATCGAACTGCCAAGACTGCCAGCGACCTGCCGTATCACGACGCACGACAGCGCCCGGAAAACTAGCCCAGAGGCGTCCCTGGCGATCGGTCAGCAGAGCCGAATTCAAACGCCCACCCAGCTCGGCGAGCGCCGGCGGCATGGTCGCCTGGAGCGAGGCAAAAGTCTGCTGCTGCCGGCGGCCGAAAATCAGCCCCTGATCGCGCGTACCGATCCAGAGATTGCCCTCTTCATCTTCATGCAGTGCCCGCACATCCACATCGGGAATGAGCTGCTCCTCCCCATTCATCGGCAGGAAGGTGGCTGCGCTGGCATCAATTCGGTACAGACCATCGTGGGCACCTACCCACAGGGTCTCGCCGCGACTTTCGAGCAGTTCGTTGATGCGTGGCACACTGCGGTCACTGCCACCGGCGAATCGAACCTTCTCGAAGCGGTCATGGTCAGCTTGCCAGACGAAGGCGCCAAGCCGGGATGCGGCCCAGACCTGGTCGTGAGCAAGCGCCACCGTTCGGACCTCGTCACTGCGCTCGTGATCAACCGCCACGGCCCGGTCGAGCAACTCGTAACGCTGCCATTTTTCATTATCGGCATCAATGCGAAAGACGCCGTCTGACGTGGCCAGCCAGATCCAGTCGCCATGTTCAACCATGCGCCAGATACGTTGACGGTGCAGGGGATGGTCGGGCTGATCGGCGGCAAATCGCCTGAGCTTGTCCGGCTGATCCGGATCGATGACATTGAGTCCGGCAACGGTGCCGATCCATAGCCGGCCATGGCGATCCTCGAGAAAGGTCTGGACACGGTTGTCGGCCAGGCTGTTCGGCTCATCGGGATCATGCAGAAACTGAACGAAACGGACGGCGGCCGGATCCCAGTATTGCAGGCCATTACCCCAGCTCCCAACCCACAGCCGTCCGCTGCCGTTGATGATCTGGGTGCTGACATTGGCTCGCGTGTCGCCGGCGAGGAAACCCTCGCTCCAGCTCATCAGCTCATAGCCATCGTAGCGCAGCAGCCCGTCGGTATCGCCGGCGAACCAGAGAAAGCCTTGCTGATCGGCGAAAACATCGTAGACCGTCGACTGGCGGCCGCCAAGCTGATCCGAGAACCGTTCGAAATCAAACAGCGGACCTGCAACCGCAGCCACGGAAAAACACAGACAAAACGCCAGGACAGCCAGCGCCGACGTTAGGACGAATAACCAGTGTGGGAAGGGCTTGGCGCCGACGACCATGGCCACGCTCACCTGCTCAATTGATTCATTATGAACCCAGATCAGGCCTGTCAGGAAAATTTGTGGACTAAATCACACATCGACAAATTGCTCGGCCCGCCCAAGCCAGCGATCAATGATCAAGGAACAAGACGCGGCATCCAGATCAGCTGCCAGCACATGAACCGACTCCAGCAAGTCCGTATCCCGGGCAAGGTCAGCAATTCGGAAACGCAGCATGCCTGTTTGTCGAGTACCAAGCACCTCGCCCGGGCCACGCAGCTCCAGGTCCTTTTCGGCAATGACGAAGCCATCGGTTGTTTCGCGCATCACCTCCAGCCGGGCCCGCGCCATTTCACCCAACGGCGGCCGATAAAGCAAGACGCAGGCGGCCTGGTCGCTGCCGCGACCGACCCGCCCACGCAGCTGGTGAAGCTGCGACAGCCCCAGACGCTCGGCGTTTTCGATCATCATCAAACTGGCGTTCGGCACATCCACGCCGACTTCAATGACCGTGGTCGCAACCAGCAGACGAATGTTCCCGGCGCTGAAATCATCCATGACCTGCTGCTTGTCAGCTGGCTTCATGCGGCCATGAATCAGCCCCACTTTGATCCCGGACAAGCTGCGGGCGAGTTCGGCCGAACGGGTTTCCGCCGCCTCGGCCTGGAGCACATCAGACTCCTCAATCAGCGGGCAGACCCAGTAGGCCTGGCGGCCATCGGCCAGGGCGGCTTTCAGGCGTTCGATGACCTGTTCTCGGCGCGACTGACTGGCGGCGACAGTGGTCACCGGCTTGCGCCCGGGCGGCAGCTCATCGATCACCGACACCTCCAGGCCGGCATATGCCGTCATGGCCAGGGTACGGGGAATGGGAGTGGCCGTCATGACCAGCTGGTGCGGCAGCAGTTGACCACGCTGGCCCTTGGCGGTCAGCGCCAGGCGCTGATGGACACCAAAACGATGCTGCTCATCAACCACGATCAGGCCCAGGTCGCGAAACGCCACCCCGGCCTGGAACAAGGCGTGAGTGCCCACGGCAATATCGGCCGACCCGGCCAGTGCCTCCAGCGCCTGGCGCCGGGCCTTACCCTTGACCTTGCCCGCCAGCCAGACCAGCTTCAGGCCCAGCGGCTCCAGCCAGGCAGACAGGGTTCGAAAATGCTGTTCGGCA
>SKQI01000284.1 GCA_007119095.1 Wenzhouxiangella sp.
GATAGACGTGCGCGATCACCTGCCGTTGCTGACCCAGGAACGCTGGTACAGCCAGACCCGGTTCGGCTACGCCCGCGGCCACGAACCGGTCCACTTCGTCGAAAACATCCGTACCTTCTACGAAATCCTGATGTGGATGGAAGGTAGAGACCACCCCCTGATGGTCCAGACCGACGAAGCCCGAGACGTGTAGCCCGGTCCAACGCGGCCGGGGTCCATCTCGCAAACGTTGCCAAAAGCCCATTGCTGTGCCGAAGAGATTCCACCACACGGCAAGTTCCCGAACCAAACCACGATTACGGAGAAACGCCATACATGGACCCCGGCCGCGTTGGGCCGGGCTACAAAACCCGCGCCAACCCTACAACCTGTGCTGGGCCAGGCTACGACTGCTCCACCCAGAGACAGCGGCCGCTGGCCTTTTCGATCGCGGCGACGCGCTGCTGGTGAGCGGCCAATTCATCGTCGCTGGCCCGCATCACCTTCAACAAGGACAAATCCAGCCCGGTCACCACCTCGCCCTGTACACCATCGCCCTCCCCGGCCAGATCCAGGCATAAATCCACCTGCCCCCCGGTCATGGCCAGGTAAACATCGGCCAGGATCTCGGCATCCAGCAAAGCACCGTGCAGATCACGGTTTGAGTTGTCGACCTCGTAGCGCTTGCACAAGGCATCCAGGCTATTGCGCTGCCCCGGATGCAGCTCGCGCGCCAGGGCCAGCGTATCGAGTACCGTCGCCACGTCTTCCACCCGGCCCGCGGTACCAGACTCCACCCGCGCAAGCTCGGCGTTCAGGAAGCCAATATCAAACGAGGCGTTGTGAATCACCAGCTCCGCATCACGAATGAAGGTGACAAAGTCTTCCGCCACATCCGCGAATTTGGGCTTATCGGCCAGGAAGTCATCGGTAATGCCGTGGACCTCCAACGCACCGCCTTCCACCTGGCGCTCGGGATTCAGATACACATGAAAGTTACGCCCGGTCAGACGTCGCTCGATCATCTCCACGCAGCCGATTTCGACGATCCGATGCCCGTCGCGGTGTTCCAGGCCCGTCGTTTCCGTATCCAGCACAACCTGTCGCATTTGAAACCCTTAAGTCAAAATCAAAACCCTTATTTCTCGCAGAGACGCAAAGGCGCAGAGGAAAAGCTTCAAGACGTAGAGAACTTAAAGCTCAAGAATTCTTTAGTTTTTTTCTTTGCGTCTCTGCGTCTCTGCGCGAGATCATCTTTTGTTTTTTTCCTACAAAAACGCTTTCGCAGCCGTGCTCGCCAGTTCGTCGGCGCGTTCGTTCTCGGGGTGGCCGCTGTGGCCCTTGACCCAGTGCCAACGCACCTGGTGGCGGGCCACGGCCGTATCCAGGCGCTTCCAGAGCTCGGCATTTTTGACCGGTTTTTTTGCCGACGTTTTCCAGCCATTGCGCTTCCAGTTCGCCATCCACTCCAGCATGCCCTTGCGGACATACTGGGAATCAGTGGTCAGATCAACCACTGAAGGTCGCTTCAACGCCTCCAGGGCCTGGATCGCCGCCATCAGCTCCATTCTGTTATTGGTCGTATCCGCCTCGCCACCGGAAAGCTCTTTCTCATGGCCATTCCAGCGCAGCAGGGCGCCCCAGCCGCCCGGGCCGGGATTGCCCAGGCAGGCGCCATCGGTCCAGATTCGGATTGACTCGCTCATGCCGCTTTGCACAGGCTGACCGGAGCCGCACCAGCGGCCATTCTCGGCTGGCGGAATTTCAAAGGCTCGACCCTGGCCGGCCGCTGCGGTTTGCGGGCCACCAACACCAGAACCGGCGTCAGACCGGGTATCAAGCCTCGCCACTGACTCACCGAGGGCACGCCCAGACTGAGCGCATGGCGGGCGTGCAACACCTGAAAGTGGGGCCAACTGGGCAACCGCAGTGCAGAACGACCCAGTTCCTGCCAGGCACGCCGGTGCCAGGGATTCGCCGATACTGAAATCAGCAGGCCGCCGGGCCGGAGCACGCGCAAAGCATCTTCAAGCGGGTCAGCCAACACGCCCGGCTGCCAGACATGGCGCAACAGGATGGCAGGCACGGCATCATCGTCCAGCGGCAGCCGGTCCAGTGGGCAGCAAAACGGCCAGCAGATGTTGTTTTCATCGAACAGCACCCTGGTACGCGGCACCCGCAAGGCCGGAGACGGCGCTGACACGGGCGCAATTTCCAGCAACCACTCAGGTAGCGAGGGGCCCAAGGCGGTCGGAACCAAGGCATTTTCGGCCGACTGCAGGCTGGTGAAACCGGCGATGCTCATGAAGTCGCTAGAATGAAACGAGAACGCGTTAAAGCATAACCGAAAGGAAACCAACATGCCGTTGTCCATCGAAGCCATTCCGGCGTTCGAAACAAATTACATCTGGGCCCTGCACAACGGGCGTGACTGCGCCCTGGTCGACCCCGGATCCAGCGCCGAACCGCTCGCCTTCCTGCAACGCCAAGGCTTGCAGCTGTGCGCCCTGCTGCTTACCCACCACCACTTCGACCACATCGGCGGCGTCGACGACATCCTGGCCCGCCACCCGGTACCGACCTGGGGCCCGGTCGATTCACGCATTCCGCAGGTCAACCGTCCCGTGCGCGAGGGCGACCGCGCCAGCGTGCCCGAATTGGAACTGGC
>SKQI01000240.1 GCA_007119095.1 Wenzhouxiangella sp.
TCACTAATGCCTCACCTTCGGCCTGGTCGATAGCGTGCTCTCGCAAATAATGCGCCACACGTCCCGTCAGATTTGTGGTACGACCTTCAATACTGCTGACCAGAATGTCCTGACCTTTCGCCAGCATATAGTCGCGGGCAAAACGCTTCAGGCGCACATCAGTGACGTAAAACCGACCATCGGGCAAGCTGCGCGGACGGTTCTCATCAGGATCGCCATTGGGATTCCCCATGCGAATATCGTAAAGAAACAGCAATTCCCGACGAGAAGATAGGGAGGCGTGGTTTTCATCAGTCATGATTTGATCCTTTCGATGCTTGGCGTTCTTTAGTGGGTAGGACATCGATAGTCACCGATTGCCCTAACAGTAGAAAATAACTGGTGGCTTGGTTATCCAGATGAATCTGATTGCCAAGCAAAGTGCCGAGTCGGCCCAGTTCTTGAACCAACGCCCGCACGTCACGATTACCTTCAGTGCCGTAGGTGATCAATTTCTCACGGATTTTGATATAAAGCGTCGGCAAGTCATGTCCAGACAGTCTCAGCCGTTTTAGCCAGGTGAGTGCGTTGGACGCGACGTTCACACCTCGTGCGGCTTGAACTTCCAATAATTTGCCATAGAGAATGCCTAACAAAAAGGCAAAGGCTTTCTCATGCGTGTTAATACCTGATCCGGGTTGAAAATAAGGTTGCAATGAGGGCATGTGCGGTTCAAAAATGCCCGGTTTGTCTGTCATCGGTAATACCCCCGTGATATTCAAATAATGGAGAAAACGCGCTAAATGTCGTACCCAAGCGGCTAAGGTCAGATAGGGTGTTTTAGTGTTACTTGTCGGCTGATGCAGCAAGCCCCAATGCTGACCTGAAGTCAGTGCCTCATCCAAATACCCGCGTGCAGTGGTTAATAGTTCCGTCCATAAACTGGCTTCGATATGCCCTAGGGGACGACCATGATATAAAGCGGCGGCTACTTGGCGTTTAAGCTCAAATAGGCGCGGACTGGCATTCAGCCGTTCCGCTTTGCGGCCACCCGGTCGGCGCATTAAGCTGGCCAAGGCGGAAAGCGATAAATCCAGACGAGTACTTTCCAGCTCACAGGTCGGGTGTAAGGGATGAGTCCAATCATTAGCTTGACCGTTGTAGGACATCAGGGTGCGCAGGCGTGAAGGTAAGACTTCATCAATCTGGCCACGAACCTCATCAACCAGTTGGCCGAATTGCGCCCAAATGATGTGGATCACTACATGCCCATCATCTTGTTCGGCAAAAAACTCCATTAAATCCTGCTCAAATGAGCTGATCGCACCGCTATCGAGATGCCGCAGATACTCGTGCCAATCTTCGATAAATTGTCGCTGAGCAGCAGGCCGACCCAGTAAGGCAGGCAATAAGAGGGCTTTGTCGCCAGCAATTCGGGCAATGAACTGCGGTAATAAGTGATTTTTGAACAGATAAAGTAAATCCGCACAATCCAGACACAGTCCGTAAGCTTTCCATGCAGCGGAAATGTCGAGGTTGGCAAATGCGCCGATGCGATCCATATTGCTCAGATTTAGTCCCGCTCCCTTGAGCGCATTGGGGTACAGTGTCGTGGCTTTGGTACCGCACAGCGGGCAGTCCGCCGGCGAATGGCTGTTGGCCTGGCTCGTGATGTATTTGATCTTGGCAAGCTCTGCGGCCAGATAGAGTTGATAATCCGAGCGTTCGCCAGGCCAGCGGTCTTGGGCATCGACTACAGCAAGAAATACCGTTTCTTTATCAGGAATTAAACGCACTGCCGCCGCCAACGCATGGGGATCATCATGTCCATCACCGACTTCAATCACTTGGCCACCATAATGAAGCTGTGTAGCAGAAAACAAGACGGTACACACTTCACGAAAATACGCTGCCCATGCGGTGTTGCTGTGTGCGAGCTGTTCGAATGCTAACCGAGTCGTATTTTGAATCTTCTGGCTTGGGCCATAAGGGGGGGTATCTTTGGGTTTACTGGTTCGTTTGAGCACCGGCCCAATAGCGGCAGATTGTGAACCACTCGGACGATTAAACGGTAACCGCAAGCGTTTGGCATCGTCGAGTTGCTCCACCCACAGACGAACATGCCCCCGCTGGTTTGGATCAGCCTGCAATAAATAGACTTTGGCAAGATTCTCGGAGGCTTCTACTAACAACGGCGCCAATCCCAGACCGTGGGTTTGGCGTAACGTGGCTAAGTTTTCACCATCCGTCTTTAAACGTCGGTTTAGCTCCAACAGGGCAAGTTCGCGCATCGCATAAATCATAGGTGTGATCCTTAGATCAAGATCAGGTCAATTTCAACTACTCGGAAGCTAGACTACGCTATCGTGATCAGAGACGCAGTCATGACAAGCTTGTCACATCAGCAATCCGGCCAGACTCAGTGCATCATGAGCATCCCTGAAAAAGATCAAGCTCATGTTATTGAAAATAATGCGCGGCAATTGGTGCCAACAGGTCGAGCGGCACGCATTTGCAGTCAAAACTTTCATGATGGATGAGATTCTTGATATCCTAGTTACAAGTCAAGTTCCAAAACGAACCCCATATCGGGTACGATGTGGAGACTGCTGCTATAAAAATATTTGTGCTTAGCGTATTTTTATAGATAATCGTTTGATCTTTAAAA
>SKQI01000144.1 GCA_007119095.1 Wenzhouxiangella sp.
AAGCGGGCAAATTGCGCATCGTTGCCCACGGCCAGCATCAGGTGGCCGTCGGCGGTGGCAAAAGCCTGGTACGGAACGATATTGGGATGAGCGCTGCCCTGGCGTCCCGGAATCTGGCCGGAGACCAGGTAGTTGGAGGCCTGGTTGGCCAGCCAGGCGACCTGGGTATCGAGCAGGGCCAGGTCTATGTGCTGACCCTGACCTGACTGCTGGCGATGAATCAGCGCTGCCTGGATGGCATTGGCGGCATACATCCCGGCCATCAGGTCGGCTACGGCCACACCGACTTTCTGCGGCCCGCCGCCGGGCTGTTCGTCAGGCAGTCCGGTCAGACTCATCAAGCCACCCATGGCCTGGACGGCCGCATCGTAGCCGGCATGTTGCGCATAAGGTCCCGTCTGACCAAAGCCGGTTATCGAGCAATACACCAGTCCAGGGTTGTGCCGGCTCAGGTTCGCATAATCCAGTCCGTAGCGGGCCAGCGTGCCGACCTTGAAGTTCTCGATCAATACATCGCTATGGCTGGCCAGTTCGGCCACCAGTCCCTGGCCGTCAGGCGTGGAGAAATTGATCGCGACGGAGCGCTTGTTGCGGTTGGTGGACAAGAAGTAGGCCGATTCGCCGGGGCGTTCGCCATCTTTGTCGGCCATGAAAGGCGGCCCCCAGCGGCGGGTATCGTCACCCATGCCCGGGCGCTCGATCTTGACCACCTCCGCACCAAAATCAGCCAGCAGCTGACCGGCCCAGGGGCCGGCGAGGATGCGAGACAGTTCCAATACCCGGTAGCCTTCCAGCGGTCCATTCACGCCCGTGTTCCTTGATGGTGATGGGAATGGATGATAGCGGCGCCCGGGCATTGACGCAGCCGTCCGACAAGTTGTACTGTTGTCCAACGCGGACAGTCAAACTGGGCAAGATGATCCAGCGACTGATCCATTTCGGGGTAGACAATTCAGAGGAGAACCACCATGAAGTATCGTTCCAGACGGATCTGGCGTCCGTGTTTTCTGGCAGGCCTGCTTTGCGCGATGGCTGCCAGCACGGCGGCGCAGGCCGGCATTACCGTATTGTCCAGCGCACCGGACCAGGTCACCGGCGGTGACGTTCGAATCGCTATCGACCTGCCCGAAGGCCATCTGGGTAGCCTGCTGCTGCGCAACAACGATATCGTCACCCACGGCCTCAGCCGAGACGGCATGCGCGTTGAAGGCATGGTTGACGGGCTTGAGCTGGGCGAAAACACCCTGCGCGTCTGGCACTTTCGCGCGGCCGACGGGAGCTTCTTCCTGGAGAATGGCGGTGAGGTAACCGTGGTTAACCACCCGATCACCGGGCCGGTGTTCTCCGGGCCGCAGCAGCAGCCGTTTGTCTGCACGGTGACATCCGTGTTCGGTATTCAACCCAAGGTTGACAGCCTGACACCGCCCGGCTTTAGAGTCCTGAATGAGCAGGGTGAAACCATTGGTTACAGCACCAACTGCTCGATCGATTCTTTTGTGACTTACCACTATCGCTCCGAAAGCGGTAGTTGGGTTGACTGGCCGCAGGATGGCAGCTGGCCGGAAGACATGATCACCACCACAACCATCGACGGCGACGAGGTCGACTTCGCAGTCCGTGTCGAGCGCGGCACGATCAACCGCTTTATCTACAGCTACGCCATGCTGGTAGACCCGGCGGTGATCGGCACTGAGTCGGCGACTGCAGATTCCAGCCAGTGGAACGGTCGCCTGCTATACCACTTCCAGGGCGGGGTTGGCATCGGTCATACCCAGGGTCGCTGGGATGCCAGTCGGGCAATGAACCCGGATGTGCTTGGCCTTGGCCACGCCATTGCATATTCCACCGGCAACCGCACCGGCGAGCACTACAACCTGCAGGTTGGCGGTGAAACGGCACTGATGACCAAGGAGCATTTCGTCAAGCGCTTCGGGCTGCCGATCTACACCGTGGGTCTTGGCGGCTCCGGTGGTGGCATTCAGCAGTTCGTTTATGGCCAGAATCATCCCGGCCTGCTTGATGCAGCCATCCCGCAGCGCACTTATCCGGATATGGTCACCCAGACCATTCATGTGGGTGACTGCGAGTTGCTGGAGCACTACATGGATGCCACCGACAGAGCCAACCCGTTCTGGCGTGAAACCCTTAACCGCAGTTTGCTGGTCGGGTTCAATGCCACCGATGTCCTCGGTAATCCGTTCCGCGATGCCCAGCTCGCACTCGGGTTTTCCGCTGCGCCGGGCATGACCGAGTGCGTGCCGGCCTGGCGTGGTTTGTCACCGCTGGCCTTGAACCCGCACTTCGGCCAGGCCCGCAACGCCGAGATGTGGGAGCCTCTGAGTGACATCATGGCAATCGAATGGACTCACATGGACGACCTGCGCAATATCTACGGCGTGGATGAGGACGGTTTTGCCCGGCGTGCGGTCGACAATGTCGGTGTCCAGTATGGCTTGCGCGCATTTGTGGACGGTGAAATCAGTGCCGAACAGTTCATCGACATCAATTTCCATGTCGGCGGCTGGAAGCCTAGCCGAGATCTGGTTCAGGAGGGTTTCCCATTCCTGGGGGATCCCACGCCGGACAACTTCGACCCCTGGAGTCGGCGCAACCTCATGCTCAGCGACGGTAGCCAGCCGGCAC
>SKQI01000006.1 GCA_007119095.1 Wenzhouxiangella sp.
CTGGATCTGGCCGGGGAGGGCGATGGTGTGCAGGGCGAGGTGGTGACCGGGCTGGATTTGTCCTTGTTGAAGGTGGTGCGGGCCAGCGATGATGAATTGGCCGCTCACCAGCAGCGCGTCGCCGCGATCGAAAAGGCCAGCGGCCGTTGTCTCTGGATGGAGCAGTCGTAGCCCGGCCCAACGTGGCCGGGGTCCATGTCTGGCGTGTCTCCGTACCCCTGGTTTGTTCGGGAGCTCGCAGTGTGGTTTGACTACACGTCGCGGGCTTCGTCGGTCTGGACCATCAGGGGGTGGTCTCTACCTTCCATCCACATCAGGATTTCGTAGAAGGTGCGGATGTTTTCGACGAAGTGGACCGGTTCGTGGCCGCGGGCGTAGCCGAACCGGGTCTGGCTGTACCAGCGTTCCTGGGTCAGCAACGGCAGGTGATCGCGCACGTCTATCCAGCGATCTGGATCACCGCCTAGCCGCTGGGTGAGGATGCGAGCGTCTTCCAGATGGCCGAAGCCGACGTTGTAGGCGGCCAGCGCCAGCCACAGGCGGTCGGGCTTTTCGATTCGCTCGGGCAAGCGGTCAATCATCGAGCGCAAGTAGCGGGCGCCACCATCAATGCTCTGGTAGGGGTCCAGACGATTGTCCACGCCAAGCTGGCGCGCTGTGCGCTGGGTCAGCATCATGATCCCGCGTACGCCGGTACGTGAAACCGCGTCCGGATTCCAGTGCGATTCCTGGTAGCCCACTGCTGCCAGCAGACGCCAGTCCAGGTCGTTGTCAGCACCAGCCTGGATGAAGTGCTCGCGCAGCGGCGGCAAGCGTTCGCGCATTTGCCGCATGAAGGTAAAGGTGCCGACCGGTTCGTAACTTTCCACGTGGTCGAAATGCCGCTGGCGGATTTCGGTCAGACGTCCGTTGTCTTTCACCCCGGTAAAGTACTCGCGCATTAGCTGGACCAATGAGTCGTCATCGTCACGCACGACCGCCCAGGCCAGGTTTTGGGCTTCGTCCAGCTCAAAGGCTGGGCGAACGGCGGGAAAGAAACGGCGATTCAGTTCAAGGATGTTGGAATCGAGGATGGTGTAGTCGATTTCCTCGTTGCTGATGGCTTCGAGCAGGTCTTCTATGCTGGCCTTGCGATCAACCAGAAAGTCCAGTTCTGGCGCGAGGCGTTCAAGCAAGGGTTCGTAGGTGGTGCCGCCAATAATGGTCAGGCGGCCTTCGTTCAGGTCATCAAGGCTGCCGGGCCGGCGATTCCCGCGCCGGTAAACCACCACCGGAGCAACTGATTCGTAGGGTGGTCCGAAACGCAGGTTCGACTGCCGCTCCACCGTGCGAGACAGGTTGGCGGCAATGAAGTCTCCGCGACCTCTCTCCAGCGCGGTCAGCAGGTCGCTGATCGTCGGCAAGGTGATGACTTCCAGCGGTACGCCGACATGATCGGAGAATCCCAGGGCCAGGTCGTATTCAAAGCCGGTTTCGCCCTCGGCACCGATAAAGTAGGTCGACGCTCCGTTCAAGGTCAGCATGACCAGGCTGCCGCGAGCGTGAATACGCTCAACCTGGCTGGTCGGGCTGTTGCCCGACAGGGCGAACAGCACAAGCAGCACGGCCATCAGCAGTAATCGCCAACCCGGTAGGCGGGGGCGAAAGCGCAGCGATGCGTCAGGACTGATTGGTGATGGTTCGGTGTTCACGGTGTGAAAAGCAGCCGCTCCCAAGATTGCGTGCCTATGCTGATGCCAAAGGGCATTGCCAGCGCCCTTTATAGCGTATTGAATGACAGGTCCGTGCCTAGCTGAATCTGATAGAATTGAGGGCTTTTTTCACCCACATCAGACCATGACCGCGTCAAAAAATCCCATCCGCACGCGATTTGCGCCTTCCCCCACTGGATTTCTTCATATTGGTGGTGCCCGGACGGCCCTGTTTTGCTGGCTTGCTGCCCGCGCTACCCAGGGGCAGTTTGTGCTTCGCATCGAAGACACCGATCGCGAGCGTTCGACGGCAGAGTCGGTGCAGGCGATTATCGACGGGATGGCCTGGTTGGGGCTGGATGCCGATGAGGGCCCGTATTATCAGAGCGCCCGCATGGAGCGCTATCGGGAGCGGGTTGATCAGCTGCTGGCCGAGGGTAAAGCCTATCGCTGTTACTGCTCGCGCGAGCGCCTGGATCGGCTGCGTGAAGAAGCCATGGCCGCTGGTGAGAAACCGCGCTATGACGGCCATTGTCGCGACCTGCAAACGCCGCCCGAGGGTGTGGAGCCGGTCATTCGGTTCCGTAATCCTGATGAAGGCAGCGTGGTTTTCGAAGATCGGGTGCGTGGCCGTATCGAGATCAGCAACAATGAGCTTGATGACCTGGTCATCATGCGGGCGGACGGTACGCCGACCTACAACTTTGCCGTGGTGGTCGATGATATCGACATGGAGATCAACCTGGTCATTCGTGGCGACGACCACATCAACAACACCCCGCGTCAGATCAATATCTATCGGGCACTCGGTGCCGAAGTGCCGGAGTTTGCCCATGTGCCGATGATCCTGGGCGGCGACGGTCAGCGCCTGTCGAAGCGCCATGGCGCCGTTAGCGTGCTGGCCTGGCGCGAGCAGGGCTACGTGCCCGACGCCCTGGTCAACTACCTGGCCCGCCTGGGCTGGTCGTATGGCGACCGCGAGGTGTTTTCTCGCGCCGAGCTGATCGAGTTGTTCCAGATTGAGGACGTCAATCGCAAGGCCTCGCGCTTCGATACCGAAAAGCTGAACTGGTTGAACCAGCACTACCTGCGTGAGGGCGATCGCGACCAGTTGTTGACCGAGCTGGCCTGGCACATGGGCCGTGTGGGTCTTGATGCTGTCAATGGACCGGCGCTGGATGATTTGCTGTCGGTTCAGGCCGACCGGCTTGAAACCTTGGTTGAACTGGTAGATCAGAGCCGACCCTTTTACCAGGATTTCGAGCAGTTCGAAGCGGGTGCGGCCAAGAAGCATTTGCGCCCCGTGGCCGCTGAACCGCTGGCCGCCTTGCGCGAGCGCCTTGCCGGCCTGGATGACTGGACGCCGGATGCCCTGCAGGCTGCGGTCCAGGCCACGGCGGATGATTTGGAAATCGGATTCGGCAAGATCGGCATGCCCCTGCGGGTGGCCTTGATGGGCCACGGCCAGTCCCCGGCGATCAACCAGACGCTGTGGCTGGTTGGCCGCGACCGGAGCCTGGCGCGGATTGATCAGGCGTTGGCTTGGATTGAGAAGAGGGTGGAGGGTTAAAGGGTTAAAGGGCTAAGGGGTTAAGGGGTCAAGAGGCCAAAGGGTTAAGGGGCTAGGGGGCTAAGGGGGCTGCGGTTTGAGCTTTGATCCGGACCCCGGACCCCGGAACCCGGAAACCGAAAACCGAAAACCGAAACACGCCCCGTGTAAAATGCCGGCATGGAAGAGCAGACGGAAGTTGTTCGCGAAGTCGAGGCCCAATGCCAGGAGCGTGGCCTGCGGCTGACGCCGACGCGCAAGCGCGTGCTGGAGATGGTCATTGCAGCTGATGGCCCGGTCAAGGCTTACGATCTGCTGGACCAGCTCAAGAGCGAGCAGCCAAAAGCGGCTCCGCCGACCGTCTACCGGGCGCTGGATTTTCTGCTGGAGAATCATTTCATCCATCGGCTGGAGTCGCTGAACGCCTTTGTCAGCTGCTTTCATCCCAGCCACAAGCATCAAGGCCAGTTTCTGATCTGCGAGCGCTGTCAGGCGGTAATCGAGATTCACGAGCCTTCTTTGCAGACTGATCTGGCCGATATCGCTCGAAGAAATGAATTCAAGGCTTCGCGCCAGGTGCTGGAAATTTACGGTACCTGCAGCAACTGCCGCGACCAGTAAATCAATGTCACGGCGCGAGCGCCTCTACCACCTGCACGACATTCTGCGCCAGCGACGCACGCCCGTTGATCGCCAGCGCCTGATGGATGAATTGGGTTGCAGTCAGGCTACCTTGTACCGGCTGATTGCCGAGCTGAGAGACAATCTGGGTGCCCCCATCGAGCAGGATCCGGACGGTCGCGGTTACTTCTATGACCGCAGCCTGGCCGGCAACTTCGAGCTGCCGGGCTTCTGGATCAGCCCGGAGGAACTGCAGGCGCTGCTGACTGCCCGCCATGTGCTGGGCAATGTTCAGCCCGGCCTGCTGGAAGACGAGCTCGATGGCGTCCAGCAGCGCATCAACCAGTTGCTTGGCCGGCAGGGGCTGGATCTGGCAGCCCAGCCGGAGCGGATCCAGATCAGGCACGATGCCGGCCGGCCTGTGCCCGGCGAGCTGTTCGAGAACGCACTGAAAGCCCTGTTTCAAAGACGCCTGGTCACCATTACCTACCACGGGCGGCGCCGTGACGATATCAGTGAGCGTGACGTCTCGCCCCAACGTTTGATCAATTATCGGGATCGCTGGTACCTGGCAGCCTGGTGCCATTCGGCGGATGATTTTCGCAGTTTCGCGCTGGAGCGCATTCGCGCCCTGGCGCTGAAAGATGAACCGGCCAGAGATTTGCCGCAAGAGGAGGTAAGCCGGCATTTCGATGCTGCTTTCGGCATTTTCTCCGGACCGGCGCAGCATCAGGCCAGACTGCTGTTCAGCGCCGAGGCGGCACGCTGGGCAGCCGATGAGGTCTGGCATCCAGGGCAAGTGTCGCTGTGGCGCGAGGATGCGCGCTGGGAGCTGACCTTGCCTTATGGGCACCAGCGCGAGCTTTTGATGGATATCCTCAGCTATGGCCCGGATGTCGAGGTGCTGGCCCCGGAATCGCTGCGACTTGCCGTCCTGGACGCGCTGGACCTGGCCCGGGCCCAATATCGCTGAGCTGTCATATTGACCGGTCTGTCACCCAGGTTTAATCGCTCTGTCATAATCGCTTGCTGGAATACGGCCAATTTCAACAAGGCTGACATTCAATGAGCGCGCAGAAAATACTGGTGGTGGAGGACGATGAGGGCATTCGTCGCATGGTTGTGTTCAACCTGGAGCGGGCCGGCTTCGAGGCAATCGAGGCGGGCGACTGCCGTACCGCGCGCGTGGCCGTGGCCGATCAGCGGCCCGATCTGATTCTGCTTGACTGGATGCTGCCCGACCAGTCAGGGCCGGAGTATGCGCGGTCCTTGCGTCGCGATGAATTGACCCGAGACATTCCCATTATCATGTTGACCGCGCGCAGTCTTGAAGATGACAAGGTGCGCGGATTCGACAGTGGCGTGGATGATTACATCACCAAGCCATTCGCCTCGCGAGAAATGATTGCCCGAATCAATGCTGTGCTGCGCCGGACCAGCCCGGGTGGCTCGGACGATGAGGTCAGCGCCAATGGTCTGGTGCTGAATGTCGCCAGTCACCGGGTGCTGGCCGATGGCAACCCGGTCGAGCTGGGGCCGACCGAGTTCCGCATGCTCAAGTTCTTCATGACCCACCAGGACCGGGTCTATTCCCGTGCCCAGCTGCTCGACCATGTCTGGGGCGGCGGCGTGTATGTCGAGGAACGCACTGTTGATGTACATATCCTGCGCCTGCGCAAAGCCCTGGCGGCGCATGGCTTTGACAAGTTTGTGCAGACTGTGCGCGGCGCCGGCTACCGGTTTTCGGCAACAGGATCTGGTTGATGCGCAGTGCCTGGCTCAGTGAGTTGCTGTTGCTGGGCGGTCTGCTGCTGGCGGCGCTGCTGCTTGCCGCGGTGTTCGGTTACTTCGGTTGGTTCATGTTCGCCGCCCTGATTGGTTTCAGCGGCCGACATCTGTTTCAGCTCTACCGGCTTGAACGTTGGCTCAGGGTAGGTCGAGTCCGCAATCCGCCGGAATCCTGGGGAATCTGGGGCGATGTGTTCGAGCACTACTACCGCCTGCAACGTCGATATTACAAGCGCAAGAAACGACTGGCCCGGGTAATCCGGGAGTTCCGCGAGTCAACCGCAGCGATGCCGGACGGAACCCTGGTACTCAACAGCGAGTTTCGAATTGTCTGGTTCAACGATGCGGCACGCGACTCTCTGAGGCTTTCCAGTAGCCGCGACCTGGGCCAGCCGGTCTGCAACCTGCTGCGTTCACCTCGGTTCAAGACTTATCTTGCGGCCCGGGAGTTTGATCAGCCCGTTATCGTGCCATCGCCGGTGGATGACAGCTGCAGCCTCGCGGTACGGCTGATTGCCTACGGTGCTGACCAGTACCTGCTGCTGATCAGGGATGTGACGCGCATGCAGCGTCTACAGACCATGCGGCGAGACTTCGTCGCCAACGCTTCGCATGAGCTTCGATCGCCTTTGACCGTGTTGTCGGGCTATCTGGAAGCGCTGGCCGACGAGCAGGAGCTGGGACAGCACTGGCAAGAACCCCTGGCCGACATGCTGGCCCAGTGCCAGCGGATGAATACGCTGGTCAATGATTTGCTGGAGCTGTCCCGCCTGGAAACCGAAGAGAGCGATGCCAGTACCGAGGACGAGGTCGACGTGCCGTCGCTATTGGATCGCATCGTCCGCAATGCACGTGCCGAGGATGGCGACCGCCATGTCATTTCGCTGGAAATTTCCAGTGGAGCGGGCCTGAAGGGCAACGACAGTGAGTTGCACAGCGCGTTTTCCAATCTGGTGGTCAACGCCATTCGTTACACATCGGCCGGCGGGGAGATCAAGATTTCCTGGCTTGCGCGACCCGGCGGCGAGCTTGCCTTCGAGGTCAGTGACACCGGGATCGGGATTGACGAAAAGCATATCCCGTTCATTACTCAGCGCTTCTATCGGGTCAACAGCTCGCATAGCCGCAGCAAGGGCGGGACAGGGCTAGGTCTGGCGATCGTCAAGCATGTCCTACAGCGGCATAACGGGCGCCTGGAGGTCGAATCCATCCCGGGCGAAGGTAGCATCTTCCGCTGTGTTTTCCCGCCACAGCGCGCTTTCTACAGTGCCGAGCTGCCCGGCGATAGCTCCATTCTGGCGCAGTAATCCAAACGCAACATTCGTGTCATCGAGTTGACATCACGGGGGCCTATCTTTGCGCCCGTCGAAAGACATCGGCGGCGGCGTTCCATTTGGGAACGCGAGCCGGGCCTTTTTTGAAACGCAAGTCAACTTTCAAGGGATTCAATCATGAAGAAAGCGTTGCTCCCCGTGGCCATCCTGGCCGCCCTGCCGGCGGTTGCCATGGCCGACGTGCAAATCTATGGTCGCGCCAACATCTCTGTCGACCTGCTCGACGATGGTGCCGACTATTCCGAGGTTGCCATGTCGAGCAACTCGTCGCGCCTGGGCTTCCGCGCCAGCCGTGAGTTTGACGGCATTACCGCCATCATGCAGATCGAGCAGGAAATCGACTACAGCAACCAGGGTTCCAACTGGGCCAGCCGCGATACCTTTGCCGGCGTTCGCGGCAACTTCGGCATGGTCCGCCTGGGCAAGTTCGACACCCCGTTCAAGCGTGCCCGCGGCCCGGCCAACCTGTTCGGTGACCAGATGGGTGACATGCGTAACCTCACCCGCGCGGGCGCCGGTCGCTTTGATGAGCGCACGCCCAACACCGTCCACTATCAGACCCCGGACTTCAACGGCCTGCAGTTCAACCTGGCTTACTCGCTGCACGAAGGTTCCGACCCCAGTGCCGACGGCGACGACAATGCCTGGAGCTTCTCGATGACTTACAAGGTCGGCGACTTTGACATCGCCGCCGCTTACGAGAACTTCGAGGAAAACCGCAGCCAGGGTGGCCGTGATGCGTTCCGCGTGGCCGCCTCCTACAAGATCTCGGATGTAACGCTGGTCGGCTTCTACCAGACCGTTGACCACGACAACGATGCTTTCGATGCCGATGTTTTTGGTTTCGGTGCTTCCTGGTCGTTCAGCGAAAAGATGTCGGTCAAGGGCCACTGGCTGCGCCGCTCGGCAGATCCTTCTGACAGCGACTCCGACCTGCTGGCTGTGGGCCTGGAATATCGCATTGGCCGTCAGCTTCGCCTGTACGGTAACTACGCGCTGGTCGCCAACGACGACAACGTCGCGCTGACCCCGTGGGCCCAGGCCCGCACCACCGGTCAAGCTGGCAGCCCGGGCGATAGCGCCTCCGGCTTCTCGCTGGGCCTGCGGTTTGACTTCTAATTTGCTTAATTCGCCTGTCACTTCCCGAAACTAAGCTTTACCAAGGACTTGTTCCTTAAATTACTGGAGATACACCATGATCAAGAAACTGCTTTGCGCTGGTGCCATCAGCACCGTTCTGGCCGCCGGTTCGGCGGTTGCCCAGGTTGAGGTTGATCCCGGCCTGCCCGAGTACACCCCGGTTTCCGGCATTTCCGGCAACCTGTCATCGATCGGTTCTGACACCCTGAACAACCTCATGACCCTGTGGGCTGAGGAATTCCAGGGCTTTTACCCGAACGTCAACGTCCAGATCCAGGGCGCCGGCACCTCAACCGCGCCGCCGGCGATGACCGAAGGTACCGCCAACTTCGGCCCGATGAGCCGCATGCCGCGCGACAGCGAGCAGGCTGCATTCGAAGAGCGTCACGGTTATCCGATGACGGTTGTCGGTGTGGGCATCGACACCATCGCGGTGTTCGTCAATCGTGACAACCCGATCGAAGGTCTGACTATTGAACAGGTTGATGCCATTTTCTCATCGACCCGTCGCTGTGGCGGTGCCCAGGACATCACCCGCTGGGGCCAGGTCGGCCTGGAAGGCGCCTGGGCCAACCGCGACATCACCCTGTACTCGCGTAACGCCGTTTCCGGCACTTACGGCTACTTCCGCCAGCACGCCATGTGCGATGGTGACTTCAAGGACTCGATCAACGAGCAGCCCGGTTCCTCCTCCGTGGTCCAGGGTGTGGCTGAGTCGATCAACGGCATCGGCTACTCGGGCATTGGCTATGAAACCTCTGGCGTGCGTGCCATTGCCGTTGGTAACCCGCCGGTCGAGCCCAGCGGCGAAACCGCTGCTGACGGTTCCTACCCGCTGGCTCGCTTCCTCTACGTCACCGTCAATAAGCACCCGAACCGCGATCTGAACCCGCTGGAGCGTGAGTTCATGCGCCTGGTGCTGTCGCGTCAGGGTCAGGAAGTGGTCGTGCGAGACGGCTACATCCCGCTGCCTGCCAGTGTTGCCGCGCGCTTCCGCGCCGAGCTGGGCATTGACTAAGCAGTTCCTCTAAGGCCCTCCAAGCCTGTCTTTAGCGCCCCGCCCACGGTGGTGGGGCGCTTTTCTGGGGGCAGGCTGGTCCGGTTGTCATCTTTTTGAAATAGAACCTTCATACACTGCGCCGCGTCTATTCATCGCGTTGCCCCGGGGAGTCATCATTCATGTCGTCCAATGCCAGTCAGGCCAGTCCGATCAGTGCCCGCGACCTGCTCCCTGATGCCGAAGCCAGAACCAAGCTGCGTCGAACCCGTCATGTCAAGGATGTGCTGACTCGGATCTTTGTCTCCGCCGCCGGTTATGGCGTAGTGATTTCGCTGGCCCTGATTTTCATCTTTCTTTTCATCGAAGTGCTGCCCCTGCTGCGCAACGCCAGCATGGGCTCACCAACCAGTTTCGTCAGCCCGGCCCCGGAAAGCCCGGCCCGATTCATCGCCATGGATCGACACCAGGAAGCCGGAACACGCTTCGCCGAAGACGGCACCGTTTCATTTTTTGTTCCCACTGATGGCACGGTGCTCGGCCAACGGGTGATTGGATTTGATGGTGCTGAAGCGATCAGCTTTGGCAAAGGAGAGCCGCGCACCGGTCTGGCCGTCTATGGTTTGTCCGACGGTCGTGCTGCGGTCGTGAAGCAGGAATTTGATGTGACCTATCCGGACGATGTCCGCCTGGTAACGCCTCGCTTGAGCTATCCGCTGGATGAGCCGCTGACGACGATCGATGATCAGGGGCAACCGCTGTCCGTGATTACCATTCAGCAGGGTGGAACCGGTATTGGTATTGCCGCCTCGACCGCTGACGGCCGGCTGTTGCTTACTCGTTATGCAAGTCGGCGTTCCTTCCTGACCGGTGAAACCGAGTTTGTCCGCTCCAGCTACGAATTGCCGCCACCGCCCGGTGCACCCACTCGAATTCTGCTCGATATCACCATGCGCAACCTGCTGGTCGGCGACGCCCAAGGTTTTCTGCACTTTTACGATATCAGCGACCCGAGCCAGGCCGTGCTGCGGGACAGCCGCCGCGTGCTGGAAA
>SKQI01000179.1 GCA_007119095.1 Wenzhouxiangella sp.
CGCTGACCGCCAGCTTCGGCGTCGTCAGCCTGCGTGCGGATGAGAGCTCGCGCGAGCTGATGAAGCGCGCCGATAGTTTGATGTACCGGGCCAAAGCAGCTGGCAGGGCCCGGATCGAGGCTGGTTGAGGTCAGGCCCGCCCAACGTCCGTATCCAGCGGCGAGTGCAAGTACTCACTTTCTTCGGCCGATTGCATCACCAGTTGGACCAGCTCTTCCAGTCGTTCCCTGGCGGTCATCAAGTCATCCGGGTTTGGCTCGTCCTGGGGCTGATGTGCATACAGCCAGAATTGAACGGCTCCGGCAATCAGCCCGTCAGAAAGCGCCCACGGGTCAGCTTCCGGATGTTGCTCGGCAAGCCGATTGCCAAGGTCAACCACGGCATCGGCAGCATGATCGAATAGGGCTTCGTTATCGTCGTTCATTTTCGTCTCCAGGGGCCTCGTTTCAGTATGGCCGATATTGTTCGATGGCGTGACGTGCCATCTCTGCGCCCAGGTCGATGACTTCGCGGGCGCGGTGGAATTCGTGCACCATGCAGGCGTTTTTCGGGATCCGTATGACCAGATCAGGCTGGAAGCTGGCCAGTTGCTGGCGAGTAATGGCGGCTTCCATGACATCCAGCGATCGCATCATCACGGCCAGCAGGCCGGGTTGGCTGTCGGTAGGCTTGCGGTCCTTGGAAAAGCTGTCCATGAAATCCCGCAGCTTGTTCATCAGGGAGGAGGCAGCCGCCTCCTTGGCTTCCTCTTCGGCGTTTTCCTTGGCCGCATTGCTTGCGTCTGATTTGCGGTCTCGTCCTTCCAGCCTCGCGTCTTCCTTTCCATTGACGTCGACGACCACCGTCAGGTCTGTGATGCAGCGCAGCGTCGGAGCCACGGGAATCGGATTGAGCAAACCGCCATCGACCAGGGTTCGATTGCGGTAGCGATGGGGCGTGAATACGCCTGGAATGGCGATTGAGGCTCGAATTGCGTCGAACAACGGACCCCGATCCATCCACACTTCTCGACCTTGGTCGATATCCACCGCCACTGCAGTGTAGTCAAGCGCCAGGTCCTCAATGTTCAGCTCGCCGACCAGTTCTTCAAGCTTGGTGATGATCTTCCGACCCTTGATGAATCCCCCGCCAGAGAATGTCCAGTCCAGCAGCGACAACACGTCGGACTGGCCGAGCTGGCAAACCCATTCCTCGTAGGCGTCGAGTTTGTCGGCTGCGTAGATACCGCCGACCAGGGCGCCCATGGAGCTGCCGGCCAGCGCTTCAATCCTGACACCGGCCCGCTGCAGTTCCGCAATGGCACCAATATGGGCAAGTCCCCGCGCTCCGCCCGAGCCTAACACCAGCGAAATTGTTTTGTCTTCGAGTGGACGACAGGTTGCATTCATTATCAAAATTCTACTGCGATTGCGCCCGATGTGGGCGGCCCATTGGTCAAGTCCCAGGCTTGCTGACTCGAACGAGTCATGGCATCCTTTGGGAAGGATGACAGACAACGCTACCTATCGCCAACAGTATCGTCAGGAATTCATTGGCAGCCATTACCTGGGACAGGCCCACTTGGCATTTGCCCTTGTTTTCAGTCTCGGCGGTATTGCCTATTGCATCACCCGCCTGGAAGCCGTTCAGCCATTGGAGTGGCTGACCATTCCGTTGGCATTCCTGTACGCCAACCTGGTGGAATACGCTGGCCATCGCTGGGTCATGCACAGGAAAGTGCCGGGCTTGGGGCTGGTCTATCGCCGGCACGCCGGTCAGCACCATCGCTTCTTTACCGATCAGCACATGGCCCTGGAGGGCTGGCGTGACTGCAAGGTGGTGCTGTTTCCGGCCATTCTGATGATCTTTTTCTTCGGTGCATTCGCCGCACCGCTTGGTTTGCTGCTGGCCTGGCTTGCCAGTGCGAACGTCGCCTGGTTGTTCGTGATCGTTGCCCTCGGCTACTACCTGAACTACGAACTGCTGCACCTGGCCTATCACCTGCCCGATGACTCACCATTCCTGAAGCTACCGTTTCTCAAGCGTCTGCGCCGCCTGCATCACACCCACCACCGCACCGACCTGATGGCCCACGCCAACTTCAATATCACCTACCCTATCGGAGATTGGTTGTTTGGGACGAAAAGATAGGGTTCAGGTTTCAGGGTTCAGGTTTCAGGAAAACCTGGATCGAAGCCTCCCCTGAACCCTGAACCCTTTTTCTCTATTGAACCGCCACCATGCCGCTACCTTCGTGGCCTCGAATGCGCTGGACGAAGCGCACAAAATCATCCCCGATCAAGTAAAGAATCGGGATCAGGCCCAGGGTAATGACCGTGGCGAAAACGATGCCGAAAGCCAGCGATGTAGCCATGGGAATGACGAGCTGGGCCTGCAGACTGGTTTCGAAGAACACGATCGGGGCCAGGCCGAAGAAGGTGGTCAGCGAAGTCAGCAGGATGGCGCGGAAGCGGGCCCTGGTTGCCTTGATCGCTGCCTCGATGCGGCTTTGACCTTCACGGCGATGGCGATTGACGAAGTCAACCAGGATCAAGCTGTCGTTAACCACCACCCCGGCCAGGGCGATGATGCCGAACATGCTCAGCAGGCTGATCGGAATACCCAGGATCCAGTGTCCGACCACTGCCCCGATCATGCCGAAAGGAATGACCGACATGATCAGTAGCGGCTGTAAATAGGAGCGCAGCGGAATGGCAATGAGAGCATAAATCAGGAACAGGGCGAAGGCCGTACCCCACAACAGTTCGCGCTGCATTTCCTGCTGGCTGCGGGTGGCACCGGCCAGGCGATAGCTGACACCGGGATAATTGGCGAGGATGTTGGGGAGATGGGTATCTCGCAACTCGGCGGCGATCCGCCCCGGTTCCGCCACGTCCTTGTCAACGCGTCCGGTGACGCTGATGGAACGCTCCCGGTCAAAGCGTCGAATGATCGACGGGCTGGAACCGACTTCCACATCGGCAACCGAGGAGAACGGCACCGCATCGCCGTTGGGGGCGCGGATTCGCATGCTTTCCAGGTACCCTTCCGAACGCCGTTGCTCGGTCGGGTAGCGAACCATGACGCGCACTTCATCCTGACCGCGTTGAATCCGTTGCACCTCTTCACCAAAAAATGCCTGCCGTACCTGGCGCGCCAGATCCTGTTGGCTCAAACCCAATACTTCGGCTTCTGGGCGAATGCTGAGCTGAAGTTCGCGCAGGCCACCTTCGTAGGAGTTGCGCACATCGAAGGTGCCGTTATAGGCACGTATGCGCTCTTCCAGGGCTGCTGCCGCTCCCTGGAGCTGAACCAGGTCGCGCCCGACCAGCTGGAAACTCAGGTCAGGTCCATCGCCGCCCGGGCCACCGCCCCCGCCAATTCTCAAGCCGCGAACGCCAGGCATTTCACCGACCTCTTCGCGCCAAAGCCGCTCGAGCTCCGGGATTGGAATCTGGTTGTCTTCGTCACGGTTGAGTTCAACCATGATAGTGCCGCTGGTATCCGAGCCTGCCCAGGCGAAAATTGTTCTGACGACAGGGTCGGCAAAGCCATGCTCCTGCTGAACTCGCCTATCGACAGCCTGGAGGGCTTCGATCAGACGGTCCAGGTTGGCGTGGGTCGCTCTGGCCGGCGTACCCTCGTTCATCTCGAGGTTGACGCGCATGAAATCCCCGGCCAGGTCCGGGAAGGGCACGTAGCGCACCGCGCCACCGGCAATCAAGCCCACGGAAAGAATAAGAATGGAGATGGCGCCGGCCAGCGACAGGTAGCGCCTGCGTAGCATCACCCGCAAGCTGGGCAGGTAGATGTTGTCGACAAAGCGGTACAGGTTGTCGGAAAACCCACGCTGGAAACGGACCAGTCGATTGGGCGTATCGGTCTCATATTTCTTGACCCGCATATGGGCCAGGTGGGCCGGCAGGATCAGCTTGGACTCGACCAGCGACATGATCAGGCAAAGCACGACCACCCAGCCAATGGCAGCAAAGAACTGGCCCTGAACACCCGATACCAGCAGGATGGGCAGGAAGGCGGCGATTGTGGTCAGCACTCCGAACGTCGCCGGCACCGCTACCTTGTTGACGCCGTTGACCACGTTTTCCACCGAATGGCCTTTTTCCCGTATCTCGGTATAGGCCGATTCGCCCATGATGATGGCATCGTCGACGACGATACCCAGCACGACCAGAAAGCCGAACAGGCTGATCAAGTTGATGGTCACTCCCACCGTCGGCAGCAGCCAGACCGCGCCCATGAACGCGATCAGCAGGCCGACCATCACCCAAAATGCCAGCTTCAGGCGCAGAAACAGCGTCAGCATCAAAAATACCAACAGTGCCCCGGCCAGCAGGTTCTTGGCCATCATCTCCAGACGGCCCTGCAGGTAAAAAGATCGGTCCGCCCACCACTCGACCTGAATGCCGGACGGCAGGTTTTGTTGCATTTGGTCAACATAGGCCCGAACTTCGCGTGAGATGGCCAGCGCGTTCTGCTCGCCAACGCTCAACACGCGCACGCCAATGGCTGCCTGCCCGTTGTGGTTGATGTACCAGTCACGGTCGATGAAGCCGTCGTTGATCGTCGCCACGTCGCGCACGCGCACCCGGCTGCCGTCCGGGTTGGTGCGAATCACGATCTCTTCGAAATCGCTGCCGACATAGGCCTGGCCCACGGTTCTCACAAGGATATCGCCGCCGGCCGTCTGGATGCGCCCGCCGGGCAGGTCCAGCGACGAACGTCGGATCGCCTGGGCCACCTCGCCCAGGGTCAGGTCGAAGGCCTGCAGCGTTTCCTCGCGCACCTCGATGGCAATCTCGTAGGGCCGTGCCCCGGCCAATTCTGCACGGGTCACGGAGGGCAGGGCGATGATGTCATCCCGCACCTGCCGGGCTTTTTCCTTCAGCGTGCGTTCCGATACATCGCCAAGGACCGAAACCATGATCACTTCCTGGCTCCAGGTATTGCGCTGGTATAGCGGTCGTTCGGTTTCGGCCGGAAAGGTTGCGATGGAGTCGACCCGGCTTTTGATTTCGTCAAGGACTTCAAGCACGTCGTAGCTCAGATCAACCTCGATCGAGACCGAACCGGAGCCTTCGCGAGCGGTCGAGGTCATTTCACGCACGCCCTCGATGTCCTGCACGGCTTCCTCGATCTTTATCAGTACCCCCTGCTCGACATCGCGTGGCGTGCCGCCGCGGTAGGGTACGGTCACGGTGATGTAGTTCGTTTCGATCCGCGGCTGTACTTCCTTGGTGATGGTGATGGCCGTGTAGGTGCCGCCGGCCAGCAGACAGACCATCAGCAGGTTCGCCGCCACCGGGTTGTGGGCGAACCAGGCAATGATGTTGGCATACCAGTTGCGTTCCTGATCCATCATTCGTCTCCAGCCGGCCCGGCCATTTCACCAGCCGGTAGCAGGCGCAGCATCGGCTCTTCGGGCTCGGTCTCGCGCACTCTCAGACTCATGCCTGGAATCGGGGCTGAAATGGCCGTCGTCACGACTCGATCGCTGGACGACAGATTGTTGTAAACGTAGACCCGGTCGGGCGTGGATCGCAGCACTTCCACTGACCTGATTTCCAGACGATCGTCGCTGCCAACAATATGCAAGGAGTTGCCTTCCCGCAGGGCAGTCCGTGGCAAAACCATCAGCCCGGCTGCCTCGCGGCCCTGGATGTCGGCATGAACGAACGTGCCCATGGTCAGTGGAACGCGCTGCTCGTTGCCCAACAGTCCATACGGGTCCTGGACGGCAACGACGACGAAATTCAGGCGGGTGGTTTCTTCGACCACGCCTTCGCTTCGCACCACTTCGCCCTGCCACTCGCCGCGCTGCCCTGAAACGCTTCCGCGCAGGCGCACGGGTACCGGCTTGGCAGCCGTTTCGCCGGGTCGCGGCAACTCAAGAAAGGCCATATCCTGATCAGACAGCGGCAGTCGCACTTCGGCTACATCTATGGCAAAGGTCACGCCGACGACGGTGCCGGGAGAGACAAACTGTCCGAGATCCACCTGGCGGCTGCGCACCATGCCGTCATACGGCAATCGAATTCTGGTCCGCTCCAGGTTACGGCGTGCGCGCATGACGGCGGCTTCCGAGGCCAGTACAGCGGCCTGGGCGCCGGCCACTTGCGGCAACCGAAGCACCAATTCACCGGGTTCACGCTGATCTCCATGCATTCGGCGCCAGTCCTGGCGGGCCTGATCAGAGCGTGCCTGCTCATCGGCCAGGCGAGCCCTTGCCGAGGCCAGGTCAGCTTCGGCCTGCAACAGCGCCGCTTCGTAGTCGCTGGGGTCTATCTCGGCCAGAACATCCCCGGCGCGGAAGAAACCGCCGGCGTTGAACTTGTCGGACAGGCTGACAATACGCCCTGATACTTCAGCGGCAACCTGGGTCTGGTTCCTGGGGCGTACCGTTCCCTGGGCAGGAACTTCGAAAAACTCGACGCCGGACTCTGGCCGGATCGTATCGACCAGCATGGCCGCGGCAGTGACCTCGCGTTCCTCCGGCTGCGGGCGCAGCTTGGCTAATTGGACAACGATGCCCAACGAGACAATAATCAACAGGGGCGGCAACCCGTAAGTGATCAGTTTCTTCAAGATCGGCTCCCGATCAACAGCAAGTTCAATATGGCATGCTGCCAGAGCGTTGTTCCGAAAACACGTGCCAAAAGGCATGGAGATGTTTTTGGCAAGACATCCTGCCGGCCGCTATCCGACTGCATTTGGCTGGAAAAACCGCTTCATCGAACCCACCTATGTGCATACGGTAGACTTCAAATGGCCCTGACCCGAGCATTATTCACATGAACCATGGAATTCAGATCAAGACGCCCGAGGATATCGAGGCGATGCGCGTCGCCGGTCAGCAGGCCGCCAGCGTCCTGAGAATGATTCGCGAGCACGTTCAGCCCGGCGTCACTACCGGCGAGCTCGACCGGATCTGCCATGAATACATTGTTGACGAGCTCAAGGGTATCCCGGCACCGCTCAACTATCGGGGTTTCCCGAAATCCATCTGCACTTCGGTCAATCACGTGGTCTGTCATGGCATTCCCGGAGAGAAGGTGCTGAAAAACGGCGATATCGTCAATATCGATGTCACCGTGATCCAGAATGGCTGGCATGGCGATACCAGCAAGATGTTTTATGTTGGCGAGCCCCCGGTCAAGGCGCGTCGGATCTGTGAAGTGGCCCACCAGGCGATGAAGATCGGCATCGAGATGGTCAAGCCCGGTGTGACCCTGGGTGACATCGGTCATGCCATCCAGACTTATGCCGAGGGCGAGCGCTGCTCGGTGGTGCGCGAATACTGCGGCCACGGCATCGGCCGGGTGTTTCACGAAGCCCCGCAGGTGCTGCACTACGGCCGCCCCGGCGAGGGCGTGCGGCTGCGCGAAGGCATGACCTTCACCATCGAGCCGATGATCAATCTCGGCAAGGCCGGGACCCGCCTGCTGCCCGATGACTGGACCGTGATCACCCGTGACCGCAGTCTGTCAGCGCAGTGGGAGCACACCCTGGCGGTCACCGCCGACGGCTTCGACGTATTGACCCGGCTGCCCGACGATCCGCTGTGAGCGAACGCTTAAGCGCCGTTCCCGCGACACGGCACTGTCTTGACCTGCCGGCGCTGTGGAAGCTGCCCGGCGACCACCAGACCCTCGCCAGGAGCCTGCGCGAGGCCAGGGCCAGCGCCGACGATGCCCTGTTCGAAGCCTTTGCTGCCGACACCGATATTCGCGAACTGGTCCACGCTCGCGCCTGGGTGCTGGAACAGCTGGTCCTGGTCGCCTGGGACCGGCTGGTGCCGTCCGAGGCCGAGCTGGACCTGTGCGCGGTGGGCGGTTTTGCCCGCGGCGAACTGCACCCGCACTCCGATGTGGATCTGCTGATTCTGCGAGCAGACGGCCGGGGCCGCGAGGCAGAATCACTGAACCAGCACCTGGAGCGATTTATCCAGGTGCTCTGGGATGCCGATTTGCATCCCGGCCAGAGCGTGCGCACCGTCGCCGAATGCGTCGAAGAAGCCCGCAACGATGTCGGCGTGGCCACCAACCTGATGGAGTCGCGCCTGCTGTCGGGCAACGGCAATCTGTTTGCCGCCATGCGCGAGGCAACTGATCCACCGACCCTGTGGCCGGCCGACCAGTTCTACGCGGCCAAGTTGGACGAACAAGAGCAGCGTCACGCCCAGTTCGAAGACACGATCTACAACCTGGAGCCCAACTTGAAGGAAGGGCCGGGCGGCTTGCGTGATGTGCAGATGATTGCCTGGGTCACCCATCGCCACTTCGGTACATCCACCCTGCACGGTCTGGTCGAACACGGCTTCTTGAGCGAGCGCGAGCTCGACGACCTGGTCGATGGCAGAGATTACCTGTGGCGGGTGCGCTGGGCCCTGCACGAGCTGGCCGGCCGCGCCGAAGAGCGCCTGCTGTTTGAATACCAGCGCAAGCTGGCCGAGTTGTTTGGTTTCGGCAGCTGCGAGGAGGGCAACCAGTGCGTCGAGCAGTTCATGCAGCGCTATTACCGTTCGGTGATGCAACTGGCCCGGCTCAATGAGCGTCTGCTGCAAAGCTTCGATGAAGAATTGCTGACCGGGCGCAAGCACCTGCCCTCGGCCGACATCGACGACGACTTCCGACTGCGCCACGGCTATCTGGAGCTGAAAGACCCGCACGCCTTCGTCCGCGCGCCCAAACTGATCATGCGCCTGTTCGTGGTGCTGTCGGCCAACCCGGAAATCCGCGGCGTGCGCGCCGCCACCATCCGGCTGGTGCGCGAGCATCTCTACCTGATCGACGAGGACTACCGCACCGATCCGGAGATTCTCGCCATGTTCCTGGATCTGCTGCGCAGCCCGCGACTGGTCTACAGCCAGCTGGCGCGGATGAACCGCTACGGCGTGCTCGGCGCGCTGCTGCCCTCGTTCGGCCAGATCACCGGGCGCATGCAGTTCGACCTGTTCCATGTCTACACTGTCGACCAGCACACCTTGTTTGTGGTCCGCAACCTGCGCCGCATCGCCCTGGGCAAGGACCCGGACTCCTTCGCTCATGCCATCGAGGTGTTCGACCGGATCGAGCGGCCGGAAGTGCTCTATCTTGGCGCCCTGTTCCACGATATTGCCAAGGGCCGTGGCGGCGACCACTCCGAGCTTGGTGCCGAAGATGCGCGCGCCTTTGTCGACCAGCTCGAGATGCCCGAGGAGGATCGCGACCTGGTGGTGTGGATGGTGCAAGAACACCTGCTGATGTCGCGCACCAGCCAGCGCGAGGACATTTCCGACCCGGAGGTGGTCAATCGATTCGCCGGTCTGGTCGCCAGCCAGCGCCGCCTCGACCATCTGTTCATCCTCACCGTCGCCGACATTGCCGCGACCAGCCCGAAGCTGTGGAACTCCTGGAAAGACAGCCTGCTCTGGGATCTATACCGGTCTACCAGCGATGCCCTGCAGCGCGGCCTGGAACACCCGGTCGACCGCCAGACCAGCGTCGATGAAACTCGCCAGCAGGCGCTGGCCCAGCTTGCAGACATCGGCGCCGAGCCGTCGGATGTCGAAACGCTGTGGCATGAGCTACCGCCGGCTGCCTTTCTGCGCCTGGATGCCGAGCAGCTGGTCTGGACCACCGGCGAAGTGCTGGCAGCCGAGCGTCTGCCACTGGTCGCGGCGCGCAACCTGGAGCACAAGGGCATCTCCGAGGTCTTCGTCCACGCCGAGGACTTCGCCGGCCTGTTTGCCGTTGTTGCCCGCGAGCTTGATCGCATGCAGCTGAACGTGTTGGCCGCGCGCGTGGTCACAACCCAAAGCCAGACGGCCCGAAGCTGGGACGTGTTCCAGGTCATGGACGCCAACGGCAAGCCGCTGAACCGCTCCGACGGTGCCCGTCTGAAAGCCTCGCTGGCCGAGCAACTGGCGACCAAGACCGTCCGCCCGCTGCCGCCGCGCCCGGTGCCGCGACGCCTGCAGCCCTTCATGGGCCGGGCTGAAATCAGCCTGCAAGACCAGGATGGGCTGACCATGCTGGAAGTGGCTGCCACCGATCGACCGGGTCTGCTGTCGGCTATTGCCGAGGCGCTGGTCAGCCAGGGCGTGCGCCTGATCGATGCGCGCGTGGCCACCTTCGGTCAGCGCGTCGAAGATATTTTCCTGATTGCCGATGCGGCCG
>SKQI01000250.1 GCA_007119095.1 Wenzhouxiangella sp.
CGCCCGAGGACGGCTTGCTGCATCGACGTTTGGCGGTGTTGCAAGCTTCTGCTGAGACACGACCCTAATCAGGAGCCGGCCACTTGGCTCTCCTCGCACTTCAATACTTCACCCGATGACACAAGACATCGGCGCCGTCTGCCAGCAGCTCTGGCACCACCAGAGGCAGCTCACGAAAATCGCTTTCGCCGCTGATCAAGGCGTCCAGGCGCGAGTCAGTCAGCAGTTCCAGGGCCTTGGCCAGGCGGCGGCGGTGGTCCCAGCGGGCGCGGCGATCGGCGGGCAGGTGGCCGACCTGGCTGCAGCGCAGTTCGAGTCGCTGGGAATGGAAAGCCTGGCCCAACGGCAGGGCGGGACGCTGGTTGCCGAACCAGCTCAGCTCGATGACGCGGGCCTCGAAGCCGGCCAGTTCCAGCGCCCGGGCCAGGCCGGCTTCGCTGCCGCTGGCGTGGATCACCACGTCCTGATTGGCCGCGGCCTGATCGGGGTTGGCAAAACGCAGGCCCAGCTTTGCTGCCAGTTCGGCGCGCGCGGGATTGATGTCAATCAGGGTGGTGTCGGTCCCGGGGATGGACGCACTCAGCCAGGCGACCAGCGCCCCGACCACGCCGGCGCCGATGACGGTGACCCGGTCACCCGGTGCAATGCCGGCATCCCAGCAGGCATTCAGGGCGGTTTCCATGTTTGCCGCCAGCACGGCCCGGGCAGGCGGCAGCTCGGCAGGCAGCACGGTGACGGCGTCGACGGGCACGCGATAGCGGTCCTGGTGCGGGTAGAGGCAGAACACCTTGCGCTTAAGCAAGGCCTCAGGTCCTTGTTCGACCTGGCCAACGCTGGCATAGCCATACTTGACCGGGAAAGGAAACTGGCCTTCCTGGAAGGGCGCTCGCATGCGTTCGAACTCGCTGGCCGGCACCTTGCCGGCAAAGACCAGGCGCTCCGTGCCGCGACTGATACCGCTGTAGAGGGTGCGAACGATCACCGTCGAGTCTGTTGCCGGAGCGAGTTCAGCGTGGCGCAGTTCTCCGCGACCGGCGGCAATCGTCCAGAATGCCAGGGAGGATCGGCTCATGACAGAATTTGCTGGCTGACCAGAGCACAAGATAACCCGTTTGACTGTCTTCACATTCGGTTTCCGGGTTCCGTGTCACGTTGACGGTTGTGAAGAAAACGATGCTCACAAACACTGCGAACGAATGGATGCCGGGTATTCGTGCAGCGGTCTGGTTGGTCTCTGCTGCCGGCCTTGGCATAGGCGTGATGCTGTTGATCGCGCTCGGCGCGCCTTTGGCCAGCGTAGGCTTGGCTATGGTCTTTTCGCTGGCGCTGAGCGTGCTACTGCTTGGCTTGCGTCCACGCCAGGGCTTCGGCCTTGCCAACCAGGTGACCTTTGGCCGAGCTTTGCTGCTGTGCGTGCTGGCTGGTGCCTTGGCTGATCCAAACCTGTTTCTGACGGCTGCCTGGCCACTGCTGCTCGTGGCACTGGTGGTGCTGCTGCTGGATGGCGTCGATGGCTGGGTGGCGCGCAAGCTGGATCAGTGCACGGAATTCGGTGCCCGTTTCGATATGGAAGTGGACGCGGCCCTGATCATGGTGCTGTGCCTGGCGCTGTGGCTCAGCGGCCAGGTGGCCGGCTGGGTATTGATGATTGGCGCGATGCGCTATGCCTTCGTTGCCGCGTCTGCCATCATGCCCTCGCTCAAGCGCCCCTTGCCGGACAGTTTCCGCCGCAAGCTGGTCTGCGTGCTGCAGGTAGCCGCGCTGTTGATCGCGTTGTCTCCCGTGCCGGGACCTGGCCTGCAGGCAACCCTGCTGGCAGCAGCACTGCTCGCCTTGACCTGGTCTTTCGCTGTCGATGTGCGGTGGCTGTGGCGTCGTCGTCTGCCAGATGTTTCAAACTCTCACTCCCGTACCGGAGGTCAACATGAACCGTATCTATAGGGTCATCGCGGCTGCCCTGCTGCTGACAGCGGCCAGCTCGTCGCTGGCCGAGCCGCGCGAATTCAAGATCGACGAGGACCACTTTTCGATCATGTTCCGCGTCAGTCATGTCGGTTTTGCCGACCAGATTGGTTTGTTCCTGGACGCCAGCGGCAGTTTCGTCTATGACGAGGAAGCCAACGAACTGCACTCAGGCGAGGTCGTGGTTGATGCCAGCAGCGTGTTCACCAACCATCGCCGGCGCGACAACCATGTCCGCAACAGTGACTTCCTGCATGCGCGTCGGCACGGCGAGATTCGCTTCGTGGCTGATGGCTGGTATCCCGGCGAGGATGATCCGCGCAGCGGTCGTCTGACCGGCCAATTGACCTTGCTCGGCGAAACCCGGCCGGTAGAGCTGGCGGCAACCATCAACAAGATGGACTACTTCCCCTTTGGCCATGAGAAATACACCATGGGGGTTTCGGCCAGCACCACCATTCGCCGCAGCGAGTGGGGCATGAGCTACGGCGTCGAAGATGGGCTGGTCGGCGATGACGTTCACCTGGCCTTCGAGTTCGAAGCACTGGCACAGTAAAACAGTTGTCCACTAGTCACCGCTGCCGACTTCGAACCGGTCGTCGAACAGGGCATCTGGCAGTGACAACAATTCA
>SKQI01000268.1 GCA_007119095.1 Wenzhouxiangella sp.
AACCAGTCGTTCTGACGGTCCTGGCGCTGACCGCCTTCGCGGCCAATTCCATCCTGACGCGCCTGGCGCTGACAGAAACCTCGATCGACCCGGTGTCATTCACGACTTTGCGAGTCGTAGCCGGAGCCGTTGTGCTCTGGTTGATCGTTCGACTGAGCGCAAGACCGGTCGAGACCAGCGGCGGTTGGTTGCCAGGGTTTGCACTGTTGGCCTATGCCCTGACCTTTTCGCTGGCCTACCTGAGCTTGACCGCAGCAACCGGGGCATTGATCCTGTTCGGTTCCGTGCAGATCACGATGATCGGTTGGGCGCTGACGCGAGGTGAGTCGTTGTTGCTACGCCAGTGGGCCGGATTTGTTCTGGCCGCCGCCGGCCTGATCTGGATGATGTTGCCCGGTCTGGCCGCGCCACCGCTGATAGGTGCCGCGTTGATGATCGCCGCCGGGGTTGCCTGGGGTGTCTACACCCTGCTGGCCAAAGGCACGGGTGACCCGATCCGGACCACGGCGACCAACTTCATTCGTGCCAGTCTGCCGGCGCTGCTAATCTCGGCGCTCTTTCTCAGCCGGGCCCAAATTGACTTGAAAGGCGCGCTACTTGCGGTCGCCTCGGGCGCCCTGGCATCTGGCCTGGGTTATGTGATCTGGTATGCCGCCCTCAAGTACCTGCAAACCAGCACCGCCGCCGTTAGCCAGCTCAGCGTGCCTGTCATCACCGCCATCGTCGGCGTCCTCCTGCTCGCCGAACCCGTCACGCTGCGCTTAGGGCTTTCCGGCCTGGCCATCCTTGGCGGCATCGCGCTGGTAACGCTGAGAAGATCGGGTGAATCCGGCTGAAGTTGTCGCGGGACAGCGATTGCCTTCCAGAATACGTGAAGCTTACTCGGGATGGCCCAACTCAATACTCGGGATAGGCCCTAGTCCTCGGAGCAGAAAAACTGGTTTCGCAATTCCCGCTCTTCCTCGCTGAGCAATGTTTCCGGAAATTGCCTGCCTGCGAGCAAGTACTGGTGGCCGAATAGCGCGGCAACCTGATAGCGCTGTTCGGGCTCAAGCGCCATCAGGTCATCAGTTCGAAAGCCGGCCACCCTGTTGCCTGCGAATAAGACGCCGTCGCGGAATCGCTTTCTTGCCTCGATCGACAGCGCTGCCAAAGGGGAGTCAGCACCTTGTTCGACCTTTGCCAAGTAGTGGTCTAGCGCTTCGGGCGTGCTGATCGGGGTGGCCTGTCGAATGCGTTCCATAGCTGATGCCCGGGTTGGGCAGGCCGCTTGAGGTGTCGTTTCGTCCGCATAGACAAAAGCCGTTTCGTCCAGACGCTGTTTATCCAACAGCCCCAGCTCAGCGAAGCCATTGGCAACAGTCAGCAGACCTTCTGAGCCGCCCAGCCAACCGGAATGTTGAACCGTCACTTGACCATTCTCAACGAACACAAATTGGGGGGAGTGGAAAAAGTCAGCGACTGGCCAGGCGGAGACATCATCGGCCAGCATTTTCTCAGCCGACGGAAATCGCTCGTTCCACCACGCCAGCCGGTGAAAAGTATTGCTGGTGCTGGGTCCGGCAATCCAGAGCGCATATTTATCCATCAGCGGTGCCAGTGTTTCATCCTCGGACAGGACCTTAGCGGCCTGGCGAGAGAAGCCACAGCCGGGGGTGCTGACGATCAGCAGTCTGGGATGGTTCAACGAAATCCATTCGCCAACGAGCCGTTCTGGATCCTCCTTGATGCGCCAGACCAGGACAGCCGCCTCGGTGTCGGTCATCGGTGGTTCAATCCGCTCGGGAACGTTGGGCAGTTCGATCTCCGGGTAGCGCTGCCGCACTCGTTCGGCGGCCGTCAGGTCCCCGGCAGCCAGGTGGGCGTCGAACAATCGCCGGTACTCGGATGATTGGACCAGATCGCGCTCATGCGCTTCGGCAACAACCTGCTCCAGTCGTTGCCGAACCCAGGGCTCGTTGTTGGCGAAAGCCGTGCTGCGCGCCGCTCTGAGCCGCAGCGATACAACCTCATTGCTTGCCTTGGCCAGTTCTGCCGGTGCGTATTCATTATCAGACCACAGATCGCGAAAGCGACGCCCATACGTCTCAGCCTGCTCAGCCAGCGTTGGCACGGGGCTGTCTGCACCCTCGAAGCGCTCCGTCAGCAGGGTCAAACGGCGGTCGTCATCCAGTGCAGCCGTTACCGACGCTGCCAACGCCAGCAGCAGCGCCATCGAAAGGAATCGAAGAAATCTTGATTTCATGACCATCACCCATGCCCCACCGGAGCCCCTTGCCAATCCAAGAGGCTACCAAATTTCAAGATGGCATTCGGGCAGTCAAAGTTGCGACAGGGATGACAATGAAAGTGGCGTAACGGAACCGCTCCGATAACATTCAGATGTTTTTCATGGATGACACGATGAAGTGATTCGGCAAACGGCGCAGCGGGCGAAGGTGTTCGAATCCAGCGGGCGCTTACCTGCCTGTTTTGGACCTTGATCCTTGGTCCTTTCAAATGGCCTCCGATCCGGGATTTGATCAGCCGCGCTGCTGAAAGGGTGGGGTGGTGGGCGATGCTGGGTTCGAACCAGCGACCCCTGCCGTGTGAA
>SKQI01000115.1 GCA_007119095.1 Wenzhouxiangella sp.
CGCTGTCGAAGTGCCAACAGAGAAAACCTTTTCGGACGCAAAGAAGCGAAGCAGCGAAGAAGTAATAGCCTCAATGAATTTATGTTTCTTGGCTTCTTGGTTGCTTCGCTGCTTTGCGTCCCCAAGATTCTGGACTTCTATCTTCACAGTCAACCAGAGGAAACCCATTCGATGACAGGACGATGCGTGTTGATCGAGAATAGCGTAATCTGGGTGATGTCATTGATATTGTTGATCTCCTGAAATTCAGCCGACCTGATGAGCAGCGACAGCGCCGCCCAAACCTATCGCAAAGCCAAGCAGATTGCGCTGGACGCGCTCGATCTGCCGGCAGCAGAGCGTGCCGGGTTTCTGCAACAGGCCTGCGGCGAGAACAGCGATGTGCTGGAAGAAGCACGATGGCTGGTCGAGGCGGCCGAGGATGAAAGCGATGATGACATGCCGGAGCAATTCCAGGCCGCCGCCCAACAGGTGCTGACTGAAGTTTCCCTGAAGGTCCCCCTGCCGCGCGACTACCGCCTGCTCGAACGCATCAACGAAGGCGGCATGAGCGTGGTCTACCTGGCCGAACGCGCTGACGGCGACATGGGCCAGCGTGTGGCGCTGAAGCTGCTGCAGCTGACCGAAAAGCCGGACGAGAGCCTGGGCCGCCGGTTTGCCACCGAACAAAAGATTCTCTCCCGCCTGCACCATCCGAACATTGCTCGCCTGATCGACGGTGGCCTGACCTCGGAAGGCCGGCCGTTTCTGGCCATGGAATACATCGAGGGCGAACCGATAGACCAGTGGTGCCAGCAGCACTGCGAGGGGCCGCGCGACATTGTCGAGCTGTTTCTGAAGGTCTGCGAGGCGGTCGAGTACGCCCACCGCCATATGGTGATTCATCGCGACCTGAAACCCAGCAACATCATGGTCACGGGGGATGGCGAACCGAAACTGCTGGATTTCGGCATTGCCCGACTGGTCGAAAACGATAGCGATCAGAACATCCGCACCCGCACCCGCGATTCGGCGCTAACCCTGGCCTATGCCAGCCCGGAACAGATTGAAAATGGCGACCTGACCACGGCCACCGATGTCTATTCGCTAGGCGTGGTCCTGTACGAGCTGCTTTGCGGGGCCCGGCCGTTCGACGACATTGACAGCCCGCACATGTTGCCCGCCGCTATTCTGGCCGGCCAGATCATCCCACCGTCGCGCATGGCTCAGCAGTACGGGAAACGCGCTGTGCCGGCCGATCTGGAAGCGATTGTGCTGAAGGCGCTGCGCCGCAGCGCCGAGGAGCGATATCCATCGATTCGGGAACTGGCTGAGGACCTCGAACGCTTTCTTGAATTCAGACCGGTCCAGGCCCGGCGCGGCCATGCCTTGTACCGAGCCCGGCGCTTTACCTGGCGCCACCGCTGGTCGGTCGCCGCCGCCGTTATTGCCTGCACGGTGCTGGTGGGCTTCATGCTCGATCGCGAATCCCAGCTACAGCGTATTGCCTGGGAGCGCGACCGGGCCGAGGCAGTCACTGACTTCATGAACGAGCTGCTGGCCGGCGCCGACTCGCTACCCTCGCGCGGCAACGAGGTCACGGTGCGCGAGATTCTTGATCTGGGCACCCGCAAGCTGGTTGACGACGGGCAGGAAAACCCCGCCGTGATGGGGTCGATGTACCTGGCGCTAGGGCGTGCCTATAACGCCCTCGGGCTGGGTGAGCAATCCTTGCCACTGCTGGAGGAAGCCCAACAGTCCCTGACCGCTGCCAGCAGCCCCCGTGAGCTCGCATTCATCCAGGCAGAAATTGGTGCAGCCCTGGATTCGGCAGGGCGAGCCTCGGAAGCAATCGCCGCAGACCGGCGCGCCATAGGCTTGTTCGACACGCTTGGCGTCGCTGCGGAGCCGGAAGCCATGCGCACACGGATTCGACTGCTGCGCAACCAGGCCAATATGCTCGAGCAGCCCCTGGATCAGAGCATTGCCGGTCTTGAACAACTGGTCGCCGAACTCGCCCAGCGGGGTGATGCAAGCAGCCGCGAACTCATGTTCGAGGCACTGGCTGCCCTGGTCGGTGCCCAGGTATTCCAGGGCGATAGCGAGCAGGCGCTGGCGACCGCCCGTCGCGCTCAGCAACTGGCCGAATCCATCTACGAGCCCGGCGACCCCAGGCGGCTGCGCGGGCGCTACGTTTACGCCACGGCCCTGCTGGCCAGCGATCCAGCGCGGGCGGTGACGCTATACCAGGAGCTGATTGCCGACCATGAACGACTGATCGGCCCCAGCCAGCGCCTGGCCAATACAATCGGCAATTTGGGCGTGGCACTGTCTCGGGTCGGTCGCAATGCCGACAGCATGGCCGCCTTCAACGATGCGGCCCTGATGATCGAGGAGGTCGCCGGTCGCGATCACTACCTCTATCGCTTGTCCATCGCCAACCTGGCCGCCCTGCACCTGCGTCAGGGGGAACCCGACCGGGCCGAGATTCTGGTCCGTGACATCCTGCCTGACCTGGAGAGCCGGGCCGAACGAATCGGTGGCGTTGAGCTGACCTACCTGGTTTCGGGGCTGGATATCCTTGCCAGCGCC
>SKQI01000161.1 GCA_007119095.1 Wenzhouxiangella sp.
CCGCCGGCCCGGTTGTAGAGGATTTCGGCGACGGCAAACAGGCTGTTTTCAAACATGTAGTCCAGCGACAGCGCGGCGATGAAATTGGTCTGGCGTCCCTGGTTGTCTTCATTGATATCGCTGCTGAGATTGCTGCCTGGATTGCTGCTCAGGTCGGCGTAGAACATCGTTTCGCCCTTGAAACCGGCGCCGCCCACATTGCCGGCCCAGCCGGCGCCGGCGACGAATCGATCGCGGTAGTAGCCGCCGATCAGCTGCATGTCGTAGCCGCGAAAATCAAAGCCGTATAGCGCTGCGGCAATGCTTTCCCGGCGGTCGCGGGCCGGGCTGACGGCCAGTTCTATGCGTGATGCGAAATCGAGATGGCGCTGAATGCGGATGGCATCGGCGCCCGGCCGTTCCGGGTAGTCGAATTCGTAGAAGGAATAGATGTTGAAGATGTCATTGGGGTTGGTGATCATGTTCACCCCCCAGTTGACCCGCTGTCGGCCCACGCGAACATCCCAGTCGTCAAAGCGCCATTCCACGTACAGGCGATCGGGAATGTGGTGCAGCACCCAGTCATCGCCTTCCATCACCCGCCATGACAGGTTGACCAGGCCGTCGTCGCTGTCGATGTTGTCGGCGTAGGCTGGAAATTCACTGACCAGGTCGCCGGCGAACAGGCGGGTGCGCATCTGCCAGTTGAAGCTCAGGTTGCTTGTTGCTTGCCAGTTCAGGTTCAGGCGGTTTTGCAGTCGATATTCGGTGAAGTTTTGCTGGCCAATGGGTTCGGGCAGACGCGCGCTGATGTAGACCGGTCCGCCCTGGAAGTAACCGCTGACGCGCAGTGAATCGGACGCTTGGGCGCTGGTTGCGACGAGCCCCAGCGCTGTCAGTATCAGGACAAGTCGACAGACCGGCCCTGGTTCAGCTCTGATGTTGGGTTTCATCCTGGGATATGGCCCCGTCGACCATGGTGATGACCCGGCGTGCGCGGTCGATGACGCGCTGATCGTGGGTGGAAAACACGAAAGTGATGTTCTGTTCGCGATTCATTTTTTCCATGATGTCGAGCAGGTTCATCGCGGCTTCGGTATCGAGGTTGGCGGTCGGTTCATCGGCCAGGATGAACCGTGGTTCGGAGGCCAGGGCGCGGGCTACGGCCACGCGCTGCTGCTGGCCACCGGAAAGTTGCGCCGGGCGCGCGTCCTGACGGTCGCCCAGACCAACCTGGCGTAGCAGTTTGTCGGTGCGCTCCTGGATCTCGCGCTTGTTGCGGTGCTGCAGCATCATGATGAAGGCGACGTTTTCGGCGGCGGTGAACACCGGGATGAGGTTGTAGTGCTGAAAGACAAAGCCGATGTTGTGCAGCCGGAAATCAATCCGGGCCCCGTCTTTCATGTTCGAAATTTCATGATCATTGATGAAGACCTTGCCTTCGGTCGGCTTGTCCAGGCCGCCGATCATGTTCAACAGCGTGGTCTTGCCGGAGCCGGAGGGGCCACGCAAGGCGGTGAACTCTCCCTCGTCGATTTCAATGGACACATCGCGCAGCGCATGAACCGGCACGGTATCGGGGTTGTAGACTCGCGAGAGGCTTTCGGTTCGTACGATTGTCATAACACTGGTCTTGGCACTGGTCATGGCACTGGGCAACCTTGCTTGGTCAAGCGTCTCTGGCGGCATCCAAGGGATTGATGCGGATTCCCTTGTAGGCTGGATAGACCGATGCCACTAGGGTGATGAAAATCACCACCGCCAGAATGGCGAGGTATTCGCCCATGGCAAGCGATGGATAAATGATGTGGTCCCAGCCGATCTGGGCCGCGCCTTCGGCAAACATCTCCAGGTTCAGCCCACGGTCCTTGAAATAGTTGATGCTCAAGGTCGCCAGGATCATGCCGCCCACCGCACCTGCCATGGTCAGCATCATGGCTTCCAGCATGATCATGCCAAATACCCGGCCTCGGCTCATGCCGATGGATATCAGCACGCCAATCTCGCGCATTCGCTCAAACAGCGCCATCAGCATGGTATTGAGAATGCCGAAAGCCAGCGCCGTCATGATGATCACGGTAATCAGAACGACCATTACCCCACCCAGCTCCACCATCATGCTCAGCTCGGGCGAAAGCTGGCGCCAGGTCTGGGCATGGATATTCGGGAAGGCAGCGTTCAGTTCATCCACCAGCTCGCCGGCCAGGGCCTGGTCGGTCAGCATGATGCCGATTTCGTGATAAACGGCAGTTTCGCTGAGCAGCGCATTGAATTCGTCTGAACGAATAAAGACATTGCGCTGGTCGTAATCGGCGGAAGCGGATCGGAACAGCCCGACGATATTGAACGAGGCGGAAATCAGCTCGTTTTCAACGTCCTCGAAGGTGAGTACCACCCGGTTGCCGATCTCCACGTTGTGCTCGCTGGCCAGGCGCTCGCCGATCATGATCGCGTTGCGGATGTCGGTATCCAGGTAGTCGCCGACGATCAGGTTCTCATGGAAGTTAGTGGTCTGCCTTTCGGTGGTCAGGTCGATGCCGCGAATGCGCACGCCGGCCGTCTTCACCGGCGATTGCAACATGCCGTCGGTCAGGGTTCGGGAGGTAAAGGAACGCACCCTGGCATCCTGCGCCAGCCAGTCGCTGATGGCTTCATGATCGGGCAGGTACAGCCAGGAATAACCCTCGGCGAGAAACTCGGGATGGTGAACCTGGGCATGGGTGATTTCGCTTTCGATCAGGTAGTCGATGCGCTGATGCATCAGGCCGTTGACCAGCCCCACGGTCAGCACGCCGGCCCACAGGCCGGCCATGACGGCGGCCAGCAGCACGCCGCTGCGAGCCGGGTGCCGCCAGATGTTTCTCCAGGACAGGGTGATCAGGGTTTTCATCGGCTCTGGCCCGTCATGATCGCGCCGCCTCCAGAATGTTCAGCCGCAGTATCTTCACCAGCGGAAAAAGAAAGACCACCAGCGCGATCAGGAACACATACAGCCCCTGAATGAAAAACTGGTCCGGGGCAAAGGACATCGGGATGACCGGGTCGAAACCCATGTCCTCCACCGCCTGGGCGGCATCGCCCGACAGCGCGATGGGATCGATCAGTTTAAGCAGGCCCCAGGACAGCAGGATCCCCGCGGTCACCGCCATGACGCTGATGATCAGCGTTTCGACCAGCAGAACACCGCACAGGTGCGCGCGCTTCATGCCCACCGATAACAGTACGCCGAACTCGCGCAGGCGCTCCATGGTCATGGTCAGGACGGTGCCGAAAAAGCCGAAACCGATCACCACGTACAGCACCAGGGTCAGCAGCCTCGGCACGGCCAGGTCCATTTCCATCAGTTCCAGCAGCTCGGGCATCAGCTCCGGCCAGGTAAACACCATCAGTTCGTCGTCATCCAGTGCCTGGCGAACGGCGGCTGCCACCGCATTGGTCTGGCGCGCCTGCCCGATTGAAATCAGCAACCCGGTGATGTGATCTTCTGCCGACAGTAACTCCTGGGCGGGCCGAATCGGCAGAAAGACAACCGAATTGTTCATGTCCCGAATCGGATGTTCGATCAGGCCAGTGATTTCAAACAGCCCGCTGGCCGACATGCCGAAGCGACCCTGGCCGATCAGTGCCAGGGTGTCGCCGACCCCGAGCTGCAGCCGGTCGGCCAGGCCGCTACCCAGCACCACCATGTGCTCATCCGCGCCGGGGAAGCGGCCTTCGACCAGATAGCTGCTGATCTGGTTGAAGGCCTCTTCCTTGTCCGGGTCGATGCCGAATACCAGCGAGCCGCGGGTGGAGACATCGTTGGCGGCCAGCATGAAGGTTTCCAGCCTTGGAACCACGCGGACAATGCGCGAGTCAGCGGCCAGAACCTGCTCGCGCAGCGCCTCATCGTAGAAGAAGGCGTTGTCCAGCGATGTTTCGTCGTCGTAGCGATAGTCCTGGATTTGCAGGTAACCGGTGGTGAAGCTCACCATGCGGTCGATCATCACTTCATAGCTGCCCCGGTTCATGGACTGCATCACGATGGCAGCCAGCACCGCGAACACGATGGCCGAAACCGTGATCAGGGTGCGCCTTCTATTGCGCCAGATATTCCGCCAGGCCAGTTTGAGATAGGTGGTCATGTGGGCTATCTACTAAAGTGCGGATCGGTCCGTTAGCGCAGTCGCTGCATATTGGCGCGCGAGAAAAACCCCTGGTCGATGTCGATATCGAACTCGATGTGCTGGTAGCTCAGCACCGTGCGCTCGTTGTCCTTGCCGGCCGGGATGACCGTGACCCGGGTCGGGACCCGGCGCTCGCCGAACTGCTCGATCTTATCGAGCTTCATGGTGTTGACCAGGGCATTGCGCTGGTCGTAGTTCTCGACCCTAAGCTGGATGAAATCCTCGGTGCCCACCCAGATCTTGACCTTGCCCCAAACAATCGGCGTGTCGGGCTTCGGAATCATTTCGATGACGTAGGCCTCCAGGCCCTCGTATTCTTCCACCCGCAGCAGTTCATGTTCGTAGTCGGTGACCACGTTGGTGTCGCGCACCAGGTCGTCGTTGGTGAAGTCCGAGCCCATCCAGGACTGCGCCATCATCGACGACGGCAGTCGGGTGGTGCGCTCGATGCGCGGATCGTAGTTCCAGATGTCATTGCCGCGCATGAGAAAGGCGGTGCCTTCGTCACGCGGGGGTGCGGTGATCAGTACCAGCGAATGATCGCGCCCTTTCAGCCAGGAGCGCATCGCGACTTCCCGCTCGAAGCGCGGACGCACGATGGTCATGGTCATTTCGGCGTACTGGGAATCACCGCGCATCACCGCTTCCATCTGCTCGATGATCTCGGCTGCGCTTTTCGCCAGAGCGATATTGGCGCCTGACAAAATGGCGGCTCCAAAAGCCAGTAATTTCAGCTGTTTGATAGGAAGCTTGAATTTCATGGTCACGCCCGTTGTCGCCACGACCGGCCCTCCGAGGTCCGATATCCGAGACTACACAGGTGGCCGGTAAGCCGTCAACCGGCCCAGGGCGACGTCAGAATTGGAACAAGGAGACGCCAGCGGTGACCGTGGTTTGCTTGTGGTTGTAGTCGATCAGGCTTTCGCCGTAGCCGCTGAAGATCGAGAAATACCCGTGCAGGTCACCCACCAGCGGGAAGTGGTAGGCCAGCTCGGCCATGCCCTTTCGGGTCGAAGGGTTCAGTCTGGCTGTCAGCTCCAGGCGGCTGGCATTGAGGTGTCGGATGATGTGCAGATCGCCGTAGCCGAAGAAATCCTCAATGTCGGCATTGTCGTCGGGGTCTTCGCGCAGCACGCGTACCCGGGGTCGGAGATAAACCTCGGTTTCCTGCCCCATGAATCCGAAGTTGGCATAAAGATAGTTCCAGCTTCGCGAAATGCCCAGCACCGAGCCGCGACCGTTGGATTGATGCTTCAGGCCCAGGCTGACCATTTCCCAACGCCAGCGCTCGGATAGCGGCACCCCGACCCGCCAGACCGAGAAAATTTCCGGCAGGTAGTTGGTTTCCCGGAATGGCGAGGAGTTGGACGAGTTGTAAGACTGCCAAAAAGCCGTCTGGGTATAGGCAAACCAGATATCGCCATTGTCGCCGACCGGATTGTCCCAGAGCTTCGTTCTGAGGCTCAACCGGATACTGCTCTCCACCGCGTCCAGCGGGAACGGTGAGGTTGCTTCTCCGGACGGTGAGGCCGGTTGTTCGTTCGGTTCGTTGCTCCAGCGCGCGGGCGAGGTCAGCAGCGGCTTGTAGGTTCGAATCCGTCCGCGCCCGCTGTGAGTCTGGTCATCGAGCTCCCAGAACAAATTCATCCGGTTGACTTCGCGCGCGGCGGTTCTGGTCTGGGCTGGCTTGTCAGGCGTTTCCAGCAGGCGATCGAAGCAGGCCAGCCGCTGCTCGGGGTCGCGGATTTCCTGACAGTTTTCCACCTGCTGGCGCAGTTCAACAGGCTCATGAGCCTGTCCCCCGTTGAGCAATGTCAATAGTCCAACGCCGAGTACGAAACGGATAATTCTGGAACTGAGCATGAGCCACGCAACGCTGCCTTGACCAAATTCCACAATAGCATCCGGTTGCGCGTTTCGGACAGGGAATTCAAGCAAGACCGATCCATGCATGAGCCGATTTCGACCAGGTTGTCGCGTATCCGCTTAACCCTGATTGAAACAGAGGAGGCCGCTATGACTCGAAACCGGCAAACACTGATCGCTTTGATCGGACTTTTCCTGGTTGGCCTGGCACAGGCGCAGCCGCTGGCCACCGTCCGGGTCGGAGACATCAGGATGGACCTGACCTCACCAACCGCTTTCAGCTACGACGATGGCCGGGATTTCACCATCGTCAACAACTCGCCTTCCGCTGTCGGCAGTGGCCCGCTCAAGGCCGTGGCCTTGTCTCTTGACGCGCCGGCCGCTTCGAACAGTGGCTGTGAGCCGGCGCAGTTTTCCGACTTTCCAAGCGGACATATTGCCCTGATCCAACGCGGCGGCTGTTCGTTTGCCACCAAGGTCTTGAATGCCCAGGATGCCGGTGCCTCAGCTGTTTTGCTGTTCGACCAGGGGCTGGAAAACAACTTCACCTTGCCGACGTTTTTTTCCCTGGGTGAAGGCTTCGAAGGCAGTATTCCGGTGCTGGCACTCAGCTTTGCGGGTGGCGCATTTTTCGCCGGCCAGGAAAATCTGGCCTTTACCATAGAGACCAATCTGTTCGTTGGCCCCAGACCGGTCGCGATGCTGCGCTATTGCGATGCCAATCCTGATCACTGCGCCATGTCGGTTCGCCATATCAACGGTGGCTGGGAGCGCCATTTCAACCCGAACAGGCTGCAGTCAACCGCGTCGACCTACAAGACGCTGCCGCTGATTGCCTACGCTGAAGCGGTGGTGGCAGGGGATTTGGATCCCGATACGCTGGTGGATAAAGAAGACTGGGCGCGATTTTCCATGCGTTCCGAAGGCAACGCGCTGGCCGCTGCCTGGGATCGGCTGGGCAACCCCGATCAGGTCTCTATCGACCAGATGATGTCGGTCATGATGCGTGAATCAGACAATGCCGCGCCCGATTGGTTATTGAACGAATTGGGCGAGGCGGCCCTGGCGCAGGTTGTCGATCAATACATCGACGGACATCACGATGTGCCGATCAGCATCAATGCGTTTTTCCAGTTCTTCCAGGGAATGACCACCGAGCCAGGCCCGGCCGAGCGGATCATCGCCAGCTATGACAGCCTGCTTGACCCGGGCTGGCGCGATGAGCTCAACGCGCTGTTCACCGGTCCCATGCATGCCGAAGCCTGGATGCAGGCCCAGCGTGATTTCATCTGCGTGGCCTTGCCCTGGGAGTCACCACCGTCGCCGTGCAGTTTCGGCGGGGAGAACAGTTTCGAGGAGCGTCGCACCCTGCTCGGTCGATACTTCAGCCGCACCACCAGCCTGACCATGCTGGAGCTAATGACCGGATTGCTGAAACGGGACCTGCTGGCCGCCGATGTTCAGACCAGGGTCGAGCCACACATGGAATGGCCCCTGGTCTTTCCCGAGATTGCCGAACGCTTCAGCCGCTACGGTGCCAAGGGCGGCAGTTTCGGACCGCAGAATATCTGCAACATGACCGCCTACTTGGAAGACGCGGCCACCGGCGATCAGGTCGCCGTGGCCGTGTTCATCCATGAAAGCGTGCACAGCTGCAACGTCGGCTTGTTCCCTTTCGCATTCATCGAAGCGTTTGCCGAAGACGCCGAGTTCCGGGAGATGGTCCGCATGGACCCGATGTTCGATCGCGTTTTCAGGGATCGCTTTCAAAGCCAGTACTAACGGCGGGCCAGGCCCTGGATCTCGTTGTCAGTCAACTCATTGCCCAGCAGGTGTCGCAGGGCCACCTCCAGCACTTCATCGCGCCCTTGCCGAAAGCCGTCGATGCTTGGTGATGCGGGTATGTCTGCGATGATTCCGATGCGCTGCATCGGACTGGAGTCGGCGTAGTAGGCGCCGATACCACTGATGCTTGAGCTCATGCCGCCCGGCAACGCAAACGAGGCGACGTTGCCGTTGGCGCCGGCCGTTGTGCTGCCGATAACGACCGCGTCTGGTGCGAACCGAAAGGCCATCGCGGTGTACTCGGCCTGACTCATCGAACCCTCGTCGACCAGGATGGCAATCGGCATGTCCAGGAACGGCGGTCGCGGTTCCAGGCTGACGGTGGCGCCGAAGGCGAAAGCGCCCGGTGCCGCCATCCGGCCGGCAGTAAAGCGGGCAAACTCGGTGGTCTGGTTGACCAGGTGCTGGCCCAGGGCAAAGACGGCGAAGTCGGCGGGGTAGTTGCGAATGTCGATCACCAGCGCGCGGGCGTCGGCCAGGATCTCCAGATAATCGTCGATGCGGCCGGAGTCAAACGACGACAGGCTCAGGTAGCCAACCGGTTCAGACAGCATGCGGGCCGCGTCGCCCGGCAGATCATGCGCGTATGGCACGCCTCGGGTCTGCTTTCTTTCAACCACCAGAGACTGAGTCGAGCCCGCTCGTTCAACCGTGACCTCGCCCGCGCCACACTCACCGCGGCTCAGGAAAAAAGACTGAAGGTATCGACGCGAGGGTTCGTTGGAGGCACTGTAATAAGGCGCCCAGGCGGCGAGTAGCTCGGCCAATTCCTCACCGTCGATGGATTGGACGACGTCTCCCACTTCCAGCGCGGTCTCGATCTCGTCACCCAGCGCGACCACCACCGGTTGGTCTTCAATAAAGCGAATCGCTACCGGCCAGCGACATTCGCCCACGGGCGGGAGCACATCCCCGCTGGGTTGGAGGAAGACGTGTCCGTCACCGATATGGGCGGCAAACGCCAGCAACTCCCGGCGGTAGTCATCGGTTGATTCGGCCAGCAGGATGCGCGGCAGGAACTCGACCAGGACTCCATGCCAGTTACCGTCGATCATGTAGCGGTAGGGAAACCAGTACTCGATGATGTTCCACCAGCGGTATAGGGTCAGCAGGCGATAGCCGATGTCATCCAGGCCAATATCTTCATAGGCCAACTCGCGCTGAAAGCTGGCGAAGCCGGCTTCACCGGCCAGGTTGACGAAGAATTGGCCGTGGTTTGCCGGGCGCTGTTGGAGAATGGTTTGCAGCGTGACCGATAGCGCCGTTCTTAGCCGTTGTTCGTCGTTCAGCCAGTCCAGGTCGGGCTCGACGTGCACTTGCTCGGGCAGGCTGGCGCAGGGGTCGCAGGGTTCCAGCTCACCCAGGCTGTCAATCCACTCATTCAAGAAAGCCGACGCATCGTCGGCTGCGAGGTAGTCGGGCAGCATTCGAAACAGCTCGAAATCCCAGTGCTTGCTGCCGCTGGTGATCGCCGGATGGTGGTATTTGAGGAAGCCCCACACCTGGCCAAGCAGCACCAGGCGCTGTTGCGTTTGATCGTCCAGGCTGTCGATATTGATGCCCGAGCCATCAACGAACTCGGTATCGGTGTCGAGGATGCTGGGCTCGGCGCTTTCATCGGGAATCTCGATTGCCGCGATCAGCTCGGCCGCGTGGGCCGGATCAATGGCGTTCATTACCATGATGCTGCCGCCGGCAAATTCGTTTTCCGTCCGTAGCAGGTTGCCGTCCTGGTCAAAATGCAACCGGGTTTCGCCGGGGCGGTCGCGCAGGGTTCTGGTCACGATCCGGTGCCCGTTTTCGTTGATCTCGACCAGTTCGGCGGTGATTCGGGCAGGGCGGCCCATGGCGGGGTCAAGTTGACGGTACACGATGCTGTCGCCGACTTTCAGCAGTTGTTCGTGGATACGATGACGTTCCTTGACCGGGCCGATCAGCGCTTGTTCGACTGGATAATCGCGCTCGAAGGAGCCCCAGGAGGCAGAAACCTCCACGCTAAGAACGTCATCTTTCAGCCTGCCGGTCAATGTTGATAGATCGTTTCCAGAGCCCTGCTGCAGGCTGATCTCAATCAATTCGCCGCTGGCTGTTTCGGTCGACTGTTCA
>SKQI01000169.1 GCA_007119095.1 Wenzhouxiangella sp.
GCCTAACGACCAAGCTCAGCTGCATGACAAGCCGGCGCTCCCTTTGCTCTTCCTCTTGCAAAGGGAGTGACGGGTTGGCATGTCAGCTGCAGCGCCTTGTTGGACGAAGCCGCTACGCGGCAGAGTCCCTTGATCTGATCGTTTCTCCAGACCGAAAACGGACACAGCGCACCCAGCCGGGTGTGCGTTGTTCCGGTTTGGAGAATCCCCATGAATCCCAAGGATCAAGCTCGCTTCGACAGCCTCTACGACCAACATTTACGCGCCTTGAAGCGGCACGGCAAGGCGCAGAAGACCATCGAAGCCTACGGCCGTGCAGTTCGACGCCTCGCTGAGTTCGTCGACGACTGTCCCGACACTCTCAGCACCGACACCCTGAATGCCTACTTCGAGTGGCTGATCGACAGCCGTGGCTGGAGCACAGTCAAACTCGATCGTAATGGCATCCGCTTCTTCTACGAGGAGGTCCTCGGCCAGTCCATGCCCTGGCTCGACATGGTTCGACCGCCGAAGGTCCAGTCCATGCCCGACGTACTGACCATCGATGAGATCGCACGCCTGGTCTGCGCCACACGACAACGATGCTTCCGCGTCTTCTGGCTCGCTACCTACAGCATGGGTCTGCGACTCGGCGAGACCCTGAACCTGCAGATCAGCGACATCGACAGCGGTCGCATGCGGGTTCACGTTCGTCTCGGCAAGGGCAAGAAAGATCGCTTCGTGATCCTGCCGACGGTCACCCTCAAAGCGCTTCGTTCCTACTGGGCCGAACATCGTCATCCGCAATGGCTCTTTCCCGGTCGGGGCGGCGCCCCAAGCAAGCCCGTGGCGCACGTCATGGACCGCGGCACCACCCAGCGCGCCTTCAAGCGTGCCGTCGAAGACGCCCGCATTCGTAAGCAGGTCTCCATTCATTCCCTGCGCCACAGCTACGCCACGCACCTGGTGGAAGCCGGCCTCAACCTGCGAGGGGTTCAGGACCAGCTCGGTCATGCCTCGCCGACCACCACCGCCCGCTACGTGCGCATGACCGAGGTGTCTCGACAGCTTCAGGACGACACCATCAATGGTCTCGTCGATCGCCTCACCGCTGCCGTGCGGGCCACCGGCGCGGGGGCGAGCTGATGACGACGGTCTCGCTCTCCCAACTCATCGACATCGGGCGTCCTGCTTTGTTGGCCCGGTATGGTCAGCAGCTCACGCGCCACCAGCGCCAGGCACTCGATGCCATGGACCAGTGCCGAACCGGCGCCCTCGGCGCCACGCTCATGGCCTGCGAGGGCTGTGATCAACGTCAGGTGCGGCTGCGATCCTGCGGCCACAGAAGCTGTCCCCGCTGCCAGCATCATGCTGCCGCCGACTGGCTCGAGCGCCAGCGTGCCAAGCTGCTGCCTGCGCCTTACTTCATGGTGACCTTCACGTTGCCAGCAGCGTTGCGGCCTTTGGCCTATCGTCATCAGCAGGCCGTCTATGACCTGCTGTTCACCACGGCCATCGCCACGCTTCGAAGCTTCGGACTACGCCATGACGACCTGAAGGCTGAACCGGCCGCCACGGCCGTCCTCCACACCCACAACCGCCGGCTCGACTACCACCCGCACTTGCACGTCATCGTTCCGGGCGCCGGCATCGATCAACGTCGTCAGTGGCGCAAAGTGAAGGGGCGTTACCTGTTCAATGGACGGGCGCTCGGCACGGTCTTTCGCGCCCGCTTCATCGATGCCCTGAAGTATGCCGGCTTCCAACTTCCAGCGAAGTGCCCGCAGCGCTGGATCGTCCAGTGCCAGCACGTCGGAGAAGGGCTGCCAGCCCTGAAGTACCTGTCGCGTTATCTTTACCGCGGCGTCATCGACGAGCGAAAGATCATCAACTTCGATGTCGCCACCGACACCGTTACGTTTCAGTACCAGGAGAGCAAGACCCGGCGCCGACGATCGCGATCGTTGCCGCTGGTCGAGTTTCTCTGGCGACTGATGGTCCACGTGTTGCCACGCGGCTATCGGCGGGTGCGCGACTTCGGCTTCCTGCACGGCAACGCCAAACAGACACGGGCGGTGATCCAGATCGTCCTGCGGGTCGTGATTCCACCAGCACCACCTCGCATCCCGTCGCGCTTTCGCTGTTCGAGTTGCCAGGCCGCCATGAACGTCGTTACCGTCATCTCCGCGGCGCCGAGGCCGGCGACGTAACACCATCATTCGGCAGATCACGCTGCCATCAACGGCGGTGAGGGTGTCACCGCTTCACGGACTGCTGGGAGGGTGGATACCGCCACCATGCACAGGCGACTCGAAGTGATCGACAAGATCAGGGCCGCGCTCGGCCCTAGAAAAGACGTCTCCGCGGAGACGTTTCGCTACGCAGGTGTCAGCTTCGATCTTTCCCCAAGGGTTTAGCTTCGATCCCGGGCTCGTCCAACCTGGGATAAGGTCGCGGCTGCGCGCGACCTATCCTTATTTGTTAGAACGCGAACGGAACACTTCTACTTGAGCTCTACGTAAAGCAATACTGAAATCAGGCAAAAGAAGCTATAGAACACAGAGACTGTCGGCGAGACAAGC
>SKQI01000079.1 GCA_007119095.1 Wenzhouxiangella sp.
GGGCACAACGTCAAGGTGGGTCGTGACCACACCTTGTATGCGCTGACCGACGGCAAGGTTGTGTTCGAACAACGCGGCAAGCCGCTGCGCAAGTTCGTATCGGTACAGCCGGCCGAGTAATCTTTTACGGCGCGTTCGGTTTTTTGCAAGGCCCCGCGTTTGCGGGGCTTTTTGCATTCAGAGGCTGGCAATGTCAGTCTGTTTGCAGCAAACGGGTGCCGGCCGCGAGCTTGGAGCAGCAGCGACGCGCTGCGCCGGCTGGGGGCCGGTGCATCCGCTTCAGTTCGACGCGGTGGCGAGGCCTTCAGCGGATACACCGGCCCCCAGCCGGCGCAGCACGTCGCTGGCCAGGGTTTCCGGATCAGGAACGGGAAAACAGCATGAAATTCGTGGATGAAGCAAGCATCACCGTCAACGCCGGCAAGGGTGGTCCGGGCGCGGTCAGTTTTCGCCGTGAAAAATTCATCCCCAAGGGCGGCCCGGACGGTGGTGACGGTGGCGATGGCGGCAGCGTCTGGCTGGAGGGGGATTCCGGCCTGAACACGTTGGCTGACTTTCGCCATGCCCGTCATTTCAAGGCCCGTAATGGCGATCCCGGTGCCGGCCGTGAACGCACCGGCAAATCGGCCGATGACATCACCATTCGCGTGCCCTTGGGTACCATCGTTGCGGCCCTGGAAACCGGCGAACGCATCGGTGAGGTGACCGAGCACGGCCAGCGCATGCTGGTGGCGCGCGGAGGAAAGGGTGGGCGTGGCAACGTCAATTTCAAATCCTCGGTCAACCGCACCCCGCGCCAGTTCACCCCGGGTACGCCGGGCGAGGAACGCAGGCTGCACCTCGAGCTGAAGGTGCTGGCCGATGTTGGCCTGCTGGGTTTTCCCAACGCCGGCAAGTCGACCCTGATCAGCGCGGTTTCCGCCGCCCGTCCCAAGGTGGCCGACTACCCGTTCACCACCTTGTACCCGAACCTGGGCGTTGTCAGTCTGGAACCAGGACGCAGCTTTGTGATTGCCGATATCCCGGGTGTAATCGAAGGAGCTGCCGAGGGCGCCGGCCTGGGGATTCAGTTCCTCAAGCACCTGCAGCGCACCCGCCTGCTGCTGCACCTGGTTGATATCGCGCCGCTGGACGGCGCCGATCCGGTTGCCCAAGTGCGCGCTCTGGAGCAGGAGCTGGCCCAGTTTGATGCCGGGCTGGCCAGGCGCGAGCGCTGGCTGTTGCTGACCAAGACCGACCAGGTCGACCCGGATGAGCTCGATCAGATCGTTGCCGACATTGTCGAGCGCCTGGAGTGGCAGGGTCCCTGGTTTGCGATTTCCGCGGTGGCTCGTCGCGGCCTCGACGAGCTTGTCGGGCGCATCATGGTGCATATCGAGTCGGTGCAGCGCAGCGCCGACCCCGCCAGCGACTGATTACTCAGGCTGCACTCCACCACAGGCCGAGGCCAAGCAGGATCGGCAGCAGCAATGTCATGGCGACATTCATGGCCAGTGCCTGTATCAGTCGTGGCATGGCCAACTGTTGACCCAGCGTACGGGCCAGCAAGGCGGGCAGCAGCCCGGCCGGGATCAGCGCCAGCATCGCGGTCAGCGGCAGGCGATCACTAAGCAGCCCGTAGGCCAGCAGGGCAAAAACCAGTGCGCTGGCGATGGCGTGAATCATGGCTGCACGGCGGGCGCCCACCTTGATTGCCAGGTGTCTGCGCCCGACTCGACGGTCGGCTTCGATATCGGGGATCTGGTTCAGCAACAACAGGTTGCTGGCCAGCAGGCCGACCACCAGTGCAATCAAAAGGTCAATGCCGTGCAAGGCACCTGAAAGCAGCCAGCTCGAGCCGGCATAGATGACCGCGCCGAAGCCCAGGCCCGGCGCCAGGTAGCACAGCCAGGCCGAACGGTTCAGCCAGCGGGTGTAGCCGTACACCAGGCCGACGCCGAGCAGCCCCAGCGGCAACAAAGCCGGTTGATAGGCCAGCGCCAGGTAAAGCCCCCATCCCGAGCTGATCGCCAGTGAGCTCCAGGCGAGCGTCAATACATGGCTGGCCAGTTCGGGTTGCTCTGGCAGCAAACCGCTGCCGCCACTGAAAGGCGTGCGTTTTGTCTGCTGATCCAGCCCCGATCGAAAGTCGAAATACTCATTGAATGCATTCGCGCTGACGTGCCCGGCAACGGCTGCCAGCAGAATCATCAGGACCAGGCCGGCACTGGGGTCCGCGCCCTTCCAGTGTGCGACCGCGACCGCCAGCGCTACCGTGATTGGTCCCAAAACCAGGAACGCGGGTCGCGCTGACTTGATGATGTTGAGATCCATGGGCATGTGTAGAGGGAAGATGGCGCTATTGTCCCGATCGTCTGGCGCGGGTCAAGGCCCACTAGCTAACCCACGATCCAGGGTAAAGGATTGGCAGACCAGCTATCATGTTGGGCCAGCCGTTTCGACTTAAGACCAAAGCCATCGTGACAGAAAAACCCGAGAACGCATCCGAGCAGAATCAGGGCCCCAGTTTCGACGATCTGGGCCTCCCCGCCGAGTTGTTGAACGCGCTCCAACAA
>SKQI01000086.1 GCA_007119095.1 Wenzhouxiangella sp.
AGATGCCCAAGGCAATCCGGTCGCCGGTGCCGAGATCGCCCTGATCGCGGTCGACGAGGCCATTCTGGCTCTGACCGGTTACCAGGTGACCGATCCCATGCAGGTGTTCTACCAGCCTAGACCGCCAGCGGTCAGGGATTTCCACCTGCGCCCAACCGTGCGCCTGGCAGCCGACCCGTCGCAGTGGTTCGATGAATCAGACGAGACGTTATCGGAGATTGCTCGTGTCCAGGTCACCGGATACCAAGATATTGACATCGGAACGGGCTTTGCCCGCCCTTTGTTAGCCGATGCAGAGGCCCAGCAAACAGCCGAGGCGCCGATTGCCGTGCGCGAGGACTTCAATCCGCTGGCAGCCTTTGTGCCCGGACTGATAACCGATGAACACGGCCGGGTCAGCACGCGTATCAACCTGCCCGACAACCTTACCCGCTACCGCCTGACCGCGGTCGCCGTCGATGGCCCGGCACGATTCGGCAAGGCCGAGGCCAATCTCACCGCACGTCTGCCGCTGATGCTCCGGCCCTCGCCGCCGCGCTTTTTGAACTTCGGCGACCGCTTCGAGTTTCCGCTGGTGGTCCAGAACCAGACCAACCAGATGCTGGCCGTGGAAGTGGCCATGGCCGCGGCCAACCTGGACCTGCCGGAGGGTCAGGGCTTTGTGTTCGAGGTGCCGGCGAATGACCGACGAGAGCTGCGCATTCCGGCGGCGACCCGCTCGGCAGGCCAGGCTCGCTTCCAGATTGCCGCAGCCAGCGGCAGCATCGCCGATGCGGCCCGCGGCAGCCTGCCGGTCTGGACCCCGGCCACCACCGAGGCCTTCGCTAGCTACGGGGTGATCGACGAGGGTGCCCTGCGCCAGCAGGTGTGGATGCCAAGCGAGGTCTGGCCGCAGTTCGGGCAGCTCGAAATCACCATCACCTCGACCGCCCTGCACTCGCTGACCGATGCGTTCTTGTATCTGCACGACTATCCGTTCGCCTGTAGCGAGCAGATTGCATCCAGGATGATTGCCATCGCCGCCCTGCGCGATGTGCTGAGCGCCTTTGCCGTGGCTGACATGCCAGACTCTGAAGACATCGACCGGACCATGGCAGCCGATATCGAGCGCCTGCGCGGCATGCAGAATCCCGACGGCGGTTTTGGCCTGTGGCGGCGCGGCCAGGAGTCCTGGCCTTATGCCAGCCTGCATGTGGCCCATGCGCTGGTCCGGGCCAGGCAGAAAGACTATACGGTACCGTCTGAGCTGTTTGACAGCACCCTGGCCCACATCCGCGAGATCGAACGCCACATTCCGGACAGCTACGGTGCTTGGACGCGACGCCATATCATCGCCTACAGCCTGTACGTGCGCGGCCTGGCCGGCGATTTTGATCGCGACCGCGCCCGGACTCTGATTGCCGAGGTCGATGACCTGGATGAGCTCAGCTTTGAGTCCATCGGCTGGGTGCTTGGCGTACTGACCGGAGCCCCGGAGTCGGCCGACGAGCTGGCCCGCCTGCGCCGCTTCCTGAGCAACCGCGTAACCGAAACCGCCGCCAGCGCCCAGTTTGTCAGCGGCTGGCGCGACGGCGCACACCTGGTCATGCACTCCAGCCGGCGTGCCGACGGCGTGATCCTGGAAGCGCTGATCGATGACCAGCCCGATTCGGACCTGGTGCCAAAGCTGGTGCACGGTCTGCAGGCCCACCGGGTGCGCGGGCGCTGGGGCAACACCCAGGAAAACAGCTTCGTGCTGCTGGCCCTGGACAAGTATTTCCGGCACTACGAGGGCGTAGAGCCGGATTTCATCGCCCGCGCCTGGCTGGGGGAGGATTTTGCTGGCGAGCATCAATTCCAAGGGCGCACGACCGAGCGCCACCATGTCGATATTCCCATGCACTGGCTGGCCCGCGATGACGGCAAGCACGACCTGGTGCTGGCCAAGGATGGGGAGGGCCGCATGTATTACCGGGTGGGCTTAAGCTACGCGCCGCGCAGCCTGGAGCTGGAGGCCGCCAGCCACGGTTTCGAGGTGCAGCGCGTCTACCGGGCAGTCGATGACGAGGATGACGTTCGGCTGCGCGATGATGGCGTCTGGCAGATCCGAGCCGGGGCGCGGGTCGAAATTGAGCTAACCCTGGTTGCGCCAGCCACCCGCTACCACGTTGCCCTGATCGACCCGCTTCCAGCCGGGCTGGAAACCATCAACCCCGACCTGGCCGTCAGCCAGCCGCAGCCGCCTGCTGCCGGCAGGCAGGCGCCGGCTCAAGGGCGTTTCTGGTGGTGGGGCCCCTGGTACCGGCACCAGAACCTGCGCGATGAGCGCGCGGAAGCCTTCACCAGCTTCCTGCCCGGCGGCGTCTACCACTATCGCTACACAGCCCGAGCCACCACGCCCGGCCAGTTCGTCGTACCCCCGGCCCGCGCCGAGGAAATGTACCAGCCAGAAACCTTTGGCCGCAGCGCCACCACCCGGGTCGAGGTGGTGCCTTAAAAAGACTTCGGGCAGGCAAGGATGTAGCGAGTTTTATCAGCGCTGTAACCTGGATGGAAGACGTTGCTTCAGG
>SKQI01000077.1 GCA_007119095.1 Wenzhouxiangella sp.
CGCACGGCCTTGCGGGCAGATGCTCGCCATGTGCCAGCCCTGGCCACATTGGCCGATTTGCTGGTGGAGGATGGTCAGCTGGAAGCGGCTCACGAGCTGGCGTCACGGGCGCTGCGTATCAACCCCGATCTTCCTACTGTACAGATGAGCATGGCCCGGGTGCTGCTTGCCCAGGGGCATCTGAGCTTCGCCGAGCAGTGCCTGGTCAATGCCAGCCACTCCATGCCGCAGGACCCGTCGCCTTATTTTTTGCTGGGTCAGTTGAAAGGTCGACAAGGTCAGTTTGACCAGGCGCTGTCTGCATTTGATGCGGCTCGACAGCGCGGCTACAACGGCCTTGACCTGAACCTCGCCAAAGCCCGCTGCCTCCGTTCTCTGGGCAGGTTCGATCAGGCGCGTGCGCAATATGAAGCACTGGTGCAGTCAGAAGACGCCGCTGCGGAGCTGGTGCTGGAAGCCGCCGAATTTTGTATCGAAGCGGATATGCCCGGCCCGGCCCGCGTCTTGCTCGCCCGTCCGAGTGTGCGCCCTCTGCCGGCCCGAGTCCTGCTGTTGGCCCAGCTGGCTGACCGTGAGGGTGATAGCGATCAGGCCCGTCAGCTCGCGGCCACTTTGCACGACAGCGAAGACAGGATCCTCGCCTCGGCAGCGCGTCGCCTGTCGGCCCGTCTGGCCTTGGCCGCCGATGACGGTCGTGCGGCCCTGGACGCATTGGCGACGTTGCTTGAGCGGACTGACAGCCCGTCGCCGGTGCATTGGTTGGGCGCGGAGATCATGCAGTCCCTGGATGATCATGAGGCGGCGGTGACCACGCTGAACCGGCTGCTGGATCGTCCGGGTCTTGACCCCGAGGAGGAAACAAAAACGCGCGCGCAGCTGGTGACGGTGCTGGATCGTGCCGAACGCTACCGGGATGCAGCGGCGCAGATGCGTCAGGCCGAATGGCGGGCACCGGTCATTCCCGCCGGCGCCGAACAACTGGATGAAGAGGTCTGGGAGCGCCTGCTTGCAGGAATCACCGCGGCCAGGCAGCCGGATGATGGTCGAATTCAACCTGTCTTTGTGGCCGGTGCGCCGGGCTCTGGTCGTGAACTCTGGCTGGCTGCGCTGACAGCCATTGCCCAGGTCCAGGCTCTGCCTCGAGCCCGTTTTGCCGAGCGCAAGCGCGTGCTGGAACTGCCCGTTGATGCCAGCAGGGTGGCCGAACGGGATGAAGGTGACCTGCGCCTGATTCGGCGACGCTTTCTGCGTGCCTTTGGGCGCCTCGAAGCATCGTGTTCGGTTTTGCTGGAGACCGGCATGCCCTCAGCGCTGGATCTGGTCTGGCTGAGCAGGATTTTCCCCGGTGCGACCGTGCTGGTGCCGAATGCCGAGGAAGCCGACCTGCGTCTGCATTGGCGTTTGGCCGGATACCGGGATCAGGGTCAGATGCTGGCTGCCTGGCAACGGGAACACAAGTTTCTGGAGCAACTCCGAGCCAGCGTAGCGATGGACTGGCAGCTGCTGCCCCTTGCCGAGCTTTACCAGGACCCAGCCAGCGCTTTGACCGCGGTGTCGGGACATCTGGGTCTGCAAGCTGATGCCAGCGCGCTGGCTGCGATGGACCGAGCGCGAATCGAATTCAACTATCGGGTGCCGGGTCACTGGCAGCACTACCGGTTCGACTAGCGGGACAGTGTCATGACCGTGTTACCTGTCAAAGGCAATATTCAGGTACGATCAGCTTTTTGACAGTTCCCGCGCCCGTGTCCCTTTATCTTCGATTTGTTGCTGTCCTGGCCAGCGTTGCCGTGCTGGCTGCCTGCTGTCCGGAAGAGCAGCTTGACGAGCGTGGCTGGCCTACTGAGCTGGTGCTTGGCTTGGTACCAGCGCTGGAGGCCGATGCGCTGGTCGACAATCTGGATCCGCTCACCGAGCATCTGGAGGCCACCCTTGGTTTGCCGGTGCGCTCGTTTGTGCCGCAGGACTACACCGGACTGGTCGAGGCGCTGGGCTCGGGTCGGGCCGATATCGGTATGCTGCCGCCGTTTGCTGCCATGCTGGGCGCGCGCCGCTACGATATTGAAACCATTCTGATTTCCGTTCGGCGCGGTGAGACCGGGTATCGCTCGCAGTGGTTTACCAGAGACCCTTCAGTGTGCGACGGCGAGGTCGAATTCATCGAGCGCATGTGCGAGCCTCGCCAGCAGGGCCGTGGGCCGGAGATGCAGCGCTTTGCGCAGTGCCAGGGCAATCTCGAATCCCTGCGCGGCCAGAGCGTTGCCTTTGTCGACCCCAACTCGACTTCAGGCTTCCTGTTTCCCGCCGTTCAACTGATGGAAATGGGTATTGACGTCGAACGTGATCTGAGCAGCATCTTCGTTGGCCGCCATGACGCTGCCGTGCTGGCTGTGTACGCTGGTGATACCCGCTTCGGTGTCAGCTATGACGATGCCCGCAACATGGTGTGCGGACGGCATGCCGATGTGGGCGAACGGGTGATCGTGTTCGAGTTTGCGCCGATGTTGCCAAATGATGGTGTTCAGGTGCGTCCGGGGCTGCC
>SKQI01000046.1 GCA_007119095.1 Wenzhouxiangella sp.
ATGTTCAGCAACTCCTACACGCCGGTCAAATTCGAACGCGACTGCAACGCCATCATGGTCCCGGAAGGCACCGAGGTAGAGCTGCCGTCGGGAACGACCGGTTACATTACACAGTCGCTTGGCGGCAGCTTTACCGTCTACGTCGATGGTCGCCTGTTTCGCCTGGCTGGCGATGATGCCGATGCCATCGGCAAGGAACCGCCGCCGCGTCCCCGGCTGCCTGACAACGCAACCGACCAGGATGTCGAAGACCTGGTCTGGCAGCAGCTAAAGACCGTCTACGACCCCGAGATCCCGATCGATGTGGTCGAACTGGGTCTGGTTTACGAGTGCAATCTGACCAAAACCGACGACGGCAACCGGGCCATCGACGTTGCCATGACCCTGACCGCCCCCGGCTGTGGCATGGGCGATGTCTTGGTCGCCGATGTCAGAGACAAGCTGGCGCTGATTCCCACCATTGCCAAAGTCAATGTCGCCCTGACCTTCGACCCGCCCTGGAACCAGAGCATGATGAGCGAAGCGGCGCGGCTCGAGACGGGGATGTTTTGAGGGGCGGGAATACTGGCACCGATGCGCTTCGTATTTTGGTTCTTTCTCGCCTGCTCGATACCGGTCACAACAACCGCCGCCGAAATCTCCCTTCGCGACGCCGTCACCGGCCAAGGTCTCCACGGCACCCTGACGTACACGCTGATCGACGCGCCGGTCGCCCCGCAGGCCAAACTGATTGACCGATTGCTGGAAGAGGCCCCAGCCAGTCATACGGTTACTGTCCAAGGCCGGACCACGCTTGACCTGGACCGCCCGACCGCCGTCCGCGCCGAGGTACCCGGCTACCACCCGCTGCACACCGTCCTGCGTCCCTCGCCGGAAAACCAGGGCTGGACGCTGATGCTCGACCCGATCGAGCCTGCCACACCGCCAGTGGCCACGCGGGCAGACCGACTCATCGTCAGCGGCTGGGTAACCGATGCCGACCAACTGGTGCCGGTGGCCGGTGCCAGGGTCGAGATCCCTGATCAACGCGCTCTGACCCTTAGCAATCCCAATGGCTATTTCGAACTGGAAATCGATGCGCCCGCCATCGTCGATGACGTGCCCGAACCGCTGTCCCTGCAAATATCAGCGTCCGGCTTTTCCGACTGGGTACAGACGGACCTGCTGCTGGGCCTGGGCGGTTATTCCGTTGCCGTCTTCCTCGGCGGACCGTCACCTGACCCCGGTGCCCACCGCCAGCTTGGGCGTGTCCAGGCCTGGCCTGAAGCCGAGCCCGAGGGTCATCTTTCACAGAGCCGAAACGATGAGCCTGGCGATGCGCCGCCGGCCAGTATCACGGTCGGCTTCGCTGACGAAGGCTGCACGGCACTATGTGGCCGTCCGGGCTGCCTGAATGCCTGCAGCCATAGCTGCGTATTCTCGCTGGAAACCTACGTCCGTCGCGGCCTGCCGGATGAGTGGATTGCCTCCTGGAACTTCGATGCGCTCGCCGCCGGGGCGGTGGCCTACCGCAGCTACGGTGCCTGGCATGCTTTCAATCCGTTGCCTGAGGGCAGCTGGGACATCTGCTCCAACGCCTGCTGCCAGGTCAATCCACCGGGCACCCACGTCAACACCAATAGCGCGACCGCGGCGACGCCGGGGTTGATGCTGGTGCGCGATGGCTCAATCTTTCGATCGGAGTACTCTTCTCAGAACAACTGCCTGCTTGGCGAGCTCAGTTGTACCAACCAGGATCTTTCTTGTGGTGATGGTTTTGCAGGCTCACCGGCCACTGGCTGGCCGTGTCTCCCGGATAGTGTCGGTCAGGGACGGTCCTGTTTCGGTCACGGCCGTGGCATGAGCCAGTGGGGCAACCAGCTCTGGACCCAGGCCAGCCCGCCGCGCAGCTGGCGCTGGCAGCTGGACCACTACTACAATTCGCTCGGCCAGGGCACGGGCATGCGCACGGCCGTGATTTCCCAGGTGCTGGTCATTGATGCTCTGCGCGTGCTGCCGGCTGACGCCGAACCGGGCAGCCAGGTCACCCTGGAGCTGGACGTGCGTAACCTGGCCGCCGAATCGCATGAGCATGTCCTTGTCGGCGCAAGCCTGCTCCGTCCACCCGACCCCTTTATCGATGATCCTGCCAACGATCAACCGGCCATCCTGCCACCCGGCCAGAGTACCGTCTCACGCCAGTTCAGTATTCCCGCGGATGCGGCCATCGGACAGTACGACGTCTACGTTTCCCTGTTCATAGACGTGGATCAAAATGGAGCCCTGACCAGCGCCGACCTCCGCCAGCAGCTACTGGTGGCCAACGAAGCCCTAACGGTCGGCAGCAAACTGTTCCACGACAGGTTTGAAGTTGAGCAAGAAGGAAGTGACCTGAAACCGTAAACCGGAACCCGGAACCCAGAGCAGAGACCCCGTTACTCCAGCCCCGCCAATACGTCCAGCACCGCCTCGCCGTATTTTTCCAGTTTATGGTGGCCAACGCCGCTGATTTCTGCCAGTTCGGCCAGGGTCTCTGGACGCGCATCGAGAATGGCGGCCAGGGTGGCGTCGTGGAAGATCACGTAGGGTGGCACGTTTTCTTCCTGAGCGGTAATCAAGCGCCATTCGCGCAGCGCCTGCCAGCCCGGGGAGCTGGTGTCGACATCGATCCTGGCTGCTGCGGACTTGGCCCGGCGTTTTGGAACAATCACGTCGCGGCGCAGGGTCAGGGTGGTTTCGCCGCGCAGCAGATCGCGGCAGTCTGAGCCCAGCTGCAGGCCACCGTGTCCTTCCGGGTCCGGCTGCAGGTAGCCGTGGGCCAGCAGTTGGCGGATCACCGAGTGCCAGGTTTTCTTGTCGGTGTCGGCGCCAATGCCGAAGGTGCTGATGGTGTCGTGGCCCAGGTTTGTAATGCGGTCGTTATCGCGCCCCATCAGTACGTCAATGACGTGGCCGGCGCCGAAGCGCTGGCCGGTCCGATAGACGCAGGACAGGACCTTGCGCGCGGCTTCGGTGGCATCCCAGGTCTCGGGCGGATTCTGGCAGTTGTCGCAGTTGCCACATTGGCCGGGATGAGCTTCATCAAAATAGTTAAGCAGCGCTGGGCGGCGGCAGCCGGCTTCTTCGCAGTAAGCCAGCAGGGCCTCCAGGCGCTCGCGCTCCAGGCGCTGCTGGGTTTCTGGTGCGGTCGAGTTGGCCTGCAGCTGGCGAATCTGGACGATGTCGGACAGGCCGTAAACCATCCAGGCATCGGCAGGCAGCCCGTCGCGGCCGGCGCGGCCGGTTTCCTGGTAATAGGCTTCCATGCTCTTGGGCAGGTCGAGGTGGGCGACAAAGCGCACGTCGGGCTTGTCGATGCCCATGCCGAAAGCAATGGTGGCGCAGATGATCAGGCCGTCTTCGCGGATGAACCGGTCCTGGTGGGCCTGGCGAGTGTCGCTGTGCAGGCCGGCGTGATAGGGCAGGGCTTTGAGGCCCTTGCCGTGCAGCCAGGCCGCGGTTTCTTCGCAGCGCTTGCGCGAGAAGCAGTAGACGATGCCGGAATGGCCGGGATGTTCGCGCTGAATGAAGTCAAGCAGTTGCTGACGGGCATTGTTTTTCAGGCCTACCCGGTAGCGGATATTGGGCCGGTCGAAGCTGTCGATGAACAGTTCGCAGCCGTCGGCTAGCAGGCGGTTGCGTATTTCGGCGCGGGTGCGGTCATCGGCGGTGGCGGTCAGGGCGATGCGCGGCACTTGTGGGAAGCGCTCGGCCAGCACCGCCAGCTGCAGGTATTCGGGCCTGAAGTCATGGCCCCATTGCGACACGCAGTGGGCTTCGTCGATCGCGAACAGGCTTAGGTTTATCTTCTGTAGCCAGCCCAGGGTGGATTCGCGCAGCAGGCTTTCCGGGGCCATATAGATCATGTCCAGTTCGCCGGCCAGCAGGCGCTGTTCGGTCTGGTAGCGGGTTGCCGCATCCAGGCTGGAGTTGAGGACCGCAGCGGCAACACCATTGTGGCGCAGGGCTTCGACCTGGTCGCGCATCAGCGCAATCAGGGGTGAGACAACCACGGCGGTGCCGGGGCGCAGCAGGGCGGGGATTTGGTAACACAGCGACTTGCCGCCGCCGGTCGGCATCAGGACCAGCGCGTTGCGACCAGCGGTTACTGCATCGATGATCTCGCCCTGGCGACCGCGAAAGCGCTCGTAGCCGAACACCTGGCGCAGAATCGCGCCGGCGTCGCGATCCGGTTTCGCCTGGGGGGCTGTGCTGGTCGATGTGGCTGACATGCTGTGATGGTCGATTGGCCTGCCTTCAAGGATAACGAAGCGGCCGTTGTGCTGCCGATAGGAATTTCGCTTGATTGGGCGTCGGAAATTTTCGTGTTTGATATTTTTGAAACAAATGGGAGGTGTTGGAGGGCATCGGGGGGTACCCGCCAGCTCATGGCCTTCAGCGGGTGAGCGGCTTGGACTATGGTTCGGGTTGGGTGGCCTGGGGTCCGGTAGGATTCGTTCGGCGATGCTTGGTGGGACGGGGTTCCGATTGGGCCTGGTCGCGGGTTGATGGCTTGGGGTTGGTTCGTTGCGCTCTGCCGTACCCGCTGAAGGCCATGATCTGGCAGATACCCCCCGCTGCGAAGGTTTGGAGGCAGCGGAGAGTCGGGGCTTCGATCAGGTTCGCGTCTCAGATTTGCCTTGTATCCCCTCTCACCCCTTCACCCCTTCACCCCTTCACCCCTTCACCCCTTCACCCCTTCACCCCTTCGCCCCTTCGCCCCTTCGCCCCTTCGCCCCTTCGCCCCTTCGCCCCTTCGCCCCTTCGCCAAAATCCCCTGCTCAACCGTAAAGCCCGCCAACTGCTCCGCCCATTGCTCGTGCCCCTCGCTGTTCGGATGAAACCCATCCTCGCAGAACAGAGCGGTGGACTCGGCATCCAGCGGCAGCGCGGCGTGGTGCACATCCTCCAGGTTGGCAGCCAGATTGGTGGCGGCCTGGTCCAGCAGGCGTGAGCGCAGGCCCAGGATGACGGCCAGCGGCTCGGGCAGCAGCGGGAATTGCTGCATGTCGGGTACGCCGGTCAGAATGATTGGAGTCTGTCCGTGGCGTTGGCGCAGGTCCGCGATCAGATCGGTTAGATCGCGGGTCCAGCGGCCAGGCGAGCGCAGTCTGGTGCTGTCGTTGACGCCCAAGCAGATGATGATCAGGTCGGCTGGACCGGATTCCAACTGCGGGATCAGCTCGTGGCGGCAGCGCTCGGCGGTGACTCCGCCCCTGGCTGCCGTTTGCCAGCTCACGGACTGGTCCAGTTGATCGGCCAGCAGGCCGGCAAGCAGTGCGGTCAGGGTCTGGCTTTGATGGCCAAGGCCGACGCCGGCCAGCGGTGACTCGCCGATTGCCAGCAGGCGCAGGCCCGGCTCAGGACCGGGAACCTCTCCATGCCTTGGCCCGTCGGCTTCCGGCAGGCGCTGGGCGGTTTTCTTCAGGCGCAGGGCCTGGTGCAGCGCCAGCGGCGTCAGCAATAGCGCCAGGTCGGCCTTGAGTCGCAGGCTGTCCAGAGTCAGTCCAAACCAAGGAATTCAGCCGCCTGGTCGGCGCGGGTCACCCGGGCGCTGAGCTCCGATTCACCGACCGCTACCTGGCCGGCAAACTCGGGCCAGCCCTGGCCGTGCTTGTGTGCCAGGTCGGCGAGCAGGCGAACGTGGACCGGCTCTGCATTCAGACAGGGGATGTACTCAAGCGACTCGCCGCCTGCCTCGATGAATTCCTCGCGATTTTCCATGGCGATTTCTTCCAGGGTTTCCAGGCAGTCGATGGAAAAACCGGGACAGATCACCTGGACCCGACGGATACCGTCTTTTGCCATCTGTGCCAGGGTCTGGTCGGTATAAGGTTTCAGCCATTCGGCCTTGCCCAGGCGTGACTGGAACGATACCTGCCAGTCCTGCTCGGCCAGGTCCAGGCGGCTGACGATCTGGCGTGCGCTGGCCTGGCACTGGCAGTAATAGGGGTCACCGTTCAACAGGTTGCGCTTGGGAATGCCGTGGAATGAAAACAGCAGGCGGTCGGGCTTGCCGTGCTTTGCCTGAAAATATCTGATGGAGTCGGCGATGGCGTCCAACCAGGCAGATTCGTTGCAGTAGTCGTTGATGAAGCGCAGCTCAGGCAGCCAGCGCAGGCGACTGAGTGATCGAGTGACTCGATCGAAAACCGAGGCCGTCGTGGTCGCCGAATACTGAGGATACAGCGGCAGCACCAGCAGGCGCTGAATGTTCTCCGCGCGCAGCCGGTCGACCGCCTGATCGATGGAAGGCTGGCCATAATTCATGGCCATCATCACCCGAACCCGGGGGGATCGCTTGCCGAGCTCGGTCTGGATCCCGTCGGCTAGCTGCCGAGTGCTGGTCAATAGTGGTGACCCGTGTTCGGTCCAGACGCTTTTGTATGCCTTGGCCGAGCGAGGTGCCCTGAATGGCAGGATGATGCCATTCAGGATTAACCACCAGATTGGACGGGGGACCTCCACCACGCGCGGGTCGCCCAGAAACTCCTTGAGATAGCGCCGCAGCGCCTTCGGGGTTGGCGCATCCGGCGTGCCGAGATTGACAAGCAGCAGGCCTGCGCGGGGCGGCTGGGCGTGACCGGGGGTCTTGCGGACCTCAAGACGGGTTCTGGCCTGGTCCGGGCGGCTGTCTGATTGTGAGCTCATGGAATAGAAGAATTGGAAGCAGGGGTTAAGAGCGCATTGTATGCGTCATGTTGTCGGGGTCCAGTGGGTGTTCGTCGGGCCGGTATCAGAATCGTCGCAGCAGGCGCCTGTCGTGGTGGGAAGCCAGCAGGCTTTCTGCTATATTCGTGAGTTCGTGTGCCGTTTTGAAAATAGTCGTGAATTTTCGCCTCCCCGCCAAGATGCTGACGCTGTTGCTGCTGCTTGCTCTGACAGCGGCTGCCTCGGTGTCTGCCGAGGTGATCGGTTTTGGCGTCAATTCACGCGGCAATTCGACTGATTCGCAGCTGGTCAACGCGCTTTGGCGGATCAATCTGTACAACGGAGATGTCGATTACGTGGGCTGGACCGGGTACCTGGACCTTGAGGCTCTGGCCCTTGACCTGGATGGGATTCTTTTCGGTGCCGATGACGAGTCCAAGACCATTGTCCGAGTCAGCCAGGTGACCGGTTTGGCCATCCCGGTTGGTGGGGCGGCCAATCGCAACAACATGGGGCAATCTTTGCAGCAGGGGATGGACTTTGGCATGGATTTCGATTGCCATGGACAGGCCTGGGTTGTGTCGGATGTGCAGCAGTCGCTGTTTCGGGCCAACATGGAAAGCGGCCGGTTGACACGGGTTGGCGAGCGCGGCTCCCTTGGGGCGCCGATCACCGATATTGCGATCCGTGGGCAGCGTGCTTTCGGTATTGGAGTGGGTTTGACTGGAAGTGGTGAAGCAGCAGCTCCCAATCTCTACCTGCTTGATCTGGAAACAGCGACAGCCGAATTGGTCGGCCCCTTGGGGCCTGCGGTCAGCCCCTATAACAATGCCGGTCTGGCCTTTGATGCCGACGGCGTGCTTTGGGCGATTACTGACCGGCGGGCGACCCCCGACGGTGATTTCCCGAGTGAGATCCTGCGTATTGACCCCAGCACCGGCCTGGCCGAAAAGGTGGCCGAAACCATTGTCGGCGTGGAATCTCTTGCCATCACCCGACCGGCGGCCTGCGATGCGGATAATGAGATTACTGGGTCGATGCTGCCTGCTCCCGTGTCAGTTCTGACCTGGCCCTGGCTGGCCTTGCTGGTTTTGTTGACGCTTGGCCTGGGGCTCATTCAGGCTGGTTTGCGACAGTACTGATATACTCTCGACCAGTTATTGAGGCAGGTTTCGATTGATGGGCATCCCAGGACCATTCCAACTACTGATTGTTCTGCTGCTGGTGTTGCTGCTTTTCGGCACCAAACGGCTGCGTACGCTGGGCAGCGACCTGGGCGGCGCCATCCGCGATTTCCGCAAGGGTGTCAGCGAAGGCGATGACAGTAATCAGGCGGTAGAAGACAAGCCGGCTACCAAGCCTGCAGACTCAAACACCACCGATTCTTCCAAGCCTCAGTCCTGACCATATGGGCGGCATCGGCTTCAGCGAGCTGCTGGTGCTGGCGCTCATTGCTTTGCTGGTTGTCGGGCCTCGGCGCTTGCCTGAGCTTGCTCGCGGTCTGGGGCAGATGACCCGCATGGCGCGCGGCGCATGGATGAGCTTGAAAAGCGAGTTTCAGGCCGAGCTGGATAACGAGCACAACCGGCGCATCATGGAAGCCGCCGATCAGGCCAGGCGCGAGCTCGACGGTCTGAAAGACGATCTGGTCGGAGACAGGGATTCCAGCGGTGACCGATCAACCAGAGACTGACCAGCAGGAACTTACCCTGATTGACCATCTGCTGGAACTGCGCAGCCGAGTCCTGCGCGCGCTGGTGGCGGTGGTTGCGGTCATCATTCTGCTGATTCCCTTTGCCAGGCCCCTCTACAGCCTGTTCTCGGCGCCGCTGGTCAGTCGTCTACCGGAAGGCTCCAGCATGATCGCCATCGATGTGGCATCGCCTTTCTTCGCACCCTTCAAGCTGGTGATGGTGTTGGGGCTGCTATTGGCCATGCCGTTCGTGCTCTATCAGCTTTGGGCTTTTGTCGCCCCTGGTCTGTATCGCCAAGAGCAACGCCTGGCCAAGCCGCTGCTGGCTGCCTCGCTGGTGCTGTTTTATGCAGGCTGCGCGTTTGCCTACTTCGTGGTCTTTCCGGTGATATTCACTTTCTTTACTGCCATGGCACCGGAAGGCATTGCCGTGATGACGGATATCAACCGGTATCTTGATTTCATCCTGGTGTTGTTTCTGGCTTTTGGCCTATCCTTCCAGGTGCCTATCGTGATCATCGTGCTGGTTGCCCTGGGGCTGGTTTCGCCAGACGGCTTGGGCAAGGCCCGGCCTTACGTGATCGTGGGCGCCTTTACGGTTGCCATGCTGGTCACTCCGCCCGACATCATTTCACAGACCCTGCTGGCGGTGCCGGTGCTGTTGCTGTACGAGGCCGGCATTCGCTTATCCCGATTACTTGTCAAACAGGGCGATGAATCCAACTCGGGCGAAGTCCTCAAGCGATAAGCTGACCGTCGTCACTGTCGTCGTCATCGCGATCGGTCGGCCCTGAGGGCTTGTCCGGCTGCCAGCCGAACAGGTTGCAGAAGGCCACGTATTGCGCACCTGCCATCAACATCTGAACGAACATGGTCATGGCCAGGATCAGAAACTGGACCAGTACCATCCCGGCCTGACCCAGGGCCAGCGTGAATACCGTCATAAGCAGGGCTAGAATGATCCCCAGTCCGATCGCCATGACCATGGCGGCCAGGCCGAAACCGAGGAACGCCAACCAGTTGAAAATGATGGCCCGCAAGCTGGCCAGCAGTGCGGGCAAGGCGGGGAATTTTCCGAAGACAGTCAGCGGAATGGCAAAGAATAGCGCCGCCAGGATCAGGCTGAATAACAGTCCTGCCAGCAACAGGCCGCCGCCCAGATTGGCACCGGCCAGGGTCTGGGCCAGTGCCTCGGGTGAACCGGCCAGTGCTTCGAGTTCGGCAGGATCGAGCTGGGTGCTCAACCAGCCAACCAGCACGCCGGCGGCCAGCAGAGATCCGGCCAGGCTGAACGAACCCAGCAGGATCAGATCGATTCGGCGTCGCGGATCGGGCCAGGCGGCAAACAGCGTTGCGGGCCCCGGCGTCAGGCCCTTCCTGATCCGGTCGAAAGCGATCAGGACGCCGGCGGTCAGCAGTGGCGTGAAAAGGACGAGTACCAACTGGCCAAGCAGCGGAATCATCATCGCGACCATGGTCAGCAGCAGCCACAGCGCGGCGATGCCGATCATGCCGGCAGGCGATCGAAACATCAATTCTGCGCTGGCTGGCAACCATCGCAGACCTGCACTGAAACTGGCGCGGTATAGCCGTGGCTGGCCGCTCATGACTCGACCTGGGCCTTGACCGCCGCTTGGCCGATATGGTCGCGGGTCCAGGGAGAGGCCGAGGTCAGCGCGCTCAAGACCTGTTCGGGCTGGCTGACGCTCTGCCACATGTCGAGATGCGTCTTGCTCATGAAATGCTGACGGACGCTTTGGTCGAGGAAATCAAGCAGCTTGTCGTAATAGCCGTTGGTGTTGACTAACACGATTGGCCCCAGGTATTGGCCCAGGCGCTTGAGTGTCATGACTTCAAACAGCTCTTCGAAGGTGCCGCAGCCGCCTGGCAGGGTGATTACCGCGTCACTGCGCTCAAGCATCCGCGCTTTGCGGGTGTGCATGTCATTGACCACCTCCAGCGAGGTCAGGCCTTGATGGCCTTTTTCCACCCGTGTGAGAAACTCTGGAATGACGCCGTGAACTTCGCCCCCGGCCTCCAGGGCAGCATTCGCCACGGCCCCCATCAGGCCATGACTGCCGCCGCCATAAGCGATGGCAATGCCGGCCTCAGCCAGGCATTTGCCCAGCCGGCCGGCTGCACTGATATAGTCTGTATCCAGGGCCTGGCTGGAAGCCGCGTAGACGGTGACGCGTTCAATCGACATGGAAAGCACAAGGCAAGTTTGATGAAGGACTCGTATTCTAATCGCTGCCGTACCAGCGCTGGGTTGACGATTGCTGTGCTGCTGGCGCTGCTTGTGATCGGCTGCTCCAGCGACATGCCGCCGGCCGGTGAGCTGGCCCTCGGTCAGGAGCCCTACCTGCGTTGGTGCTCGTCGTGCCATGGGATCAATGGCGAGGGCAAGCCGCCCACGTTTCCGCCCATTGCCGGTTCGGAGTGGCTGGCGCTTTCCGATGACGCGCTGGCGCTGATCATCCTGTATGGCTTGCGCGGTGAGATTGAGGTCATGGGACAGACTTATCGTGGCTACATGCCGCCGATGCAACATCTTCGAGATGACGACATTGCTGACATCATCACTTTCATGCGTTCAGCCTGGACCGATGATGAAGCACAGATAGATGCTGACGAGGTTGCAAGGCTGCGGACGGTATTCCCGGGCCGTCGTCCACCGCTCGAGGGCCTTGAAGGCTTGCTCGAGGCGGTCGAGTTTGTCGAGTCATTGTGATGGAAGTACAAGCATCAAAGTCTGGAGGGCCGCCGGCCGCCCTGTTGATACTCGGCATCACGGTTGCCGCCTACTTTTTCCAGATGGCCAATTTCGTCGAAGCCATGCGCCTGTTCGCGCTGTGGCCTTTGGCTACCCCGGAGCAGATGCGCTTTGCCGATGTGGGTGTGCTGGAAACCGGGTTCGAGCCCTGGCAGCTGATCAGCTATGGCTTCCTGCACGGCGGTATCGGCCATCTGTTTTTCAACATGTTTGCGCTGTACATGTTCGGCCTGCCGATCGAGCGGGCCTGGGGAACCCGACGTTTTCTGGTTTTCTATTTTGTCTGCATGGCTGGCGCCGGACTGGTTCAGCTGACAGTGGCCGCCATCAGTGGTGAGGTCTACCCCACCATCGGCGCCTCCGGGGCGGTGTTCGGACTGCTGCTGGCCTTCGGCGTGATGTACCCGAATACCACCATCATGCTGCTGATTCCGCCGATTCCGATGAAAGCAAAGTATTTCGTCGTCGGTTACGGCATTCTGACTCTGCTGTTCGGCATGACCGGCGTCATGCCCGGCATTGCCCATTTCGCCCATTTGGGCGGCATGTTGTTCGGACTGGCGCTGATTCTTTACTGGGGACGGCGCGACTTCTATCGGCGGCGGCAGTGATCAGGCTGCTCGCGGCCGTGCATCGCAAAGTACCCCTGCTGGGGGGCGCGATGCTGATTTTGGCTGCGACTTTCTCCTTGCAGGCCATAGCGCTCGATCCAACGCGGCTGCCTACCCAGTACCAGATTGATAGTTATGGTCGCCATGATGGCTTGCCCGGCGGTGTGGTCTGGTCGATAGTCCAGGATCAGCTCGGTTACCTGTGGCTGGGGACCCAGAATGGCCTGGTGCGCTTCGACGGCGTTCGCTTTCAGGTGTTTGATCGCAGCAGCCATCCTGATCTGGTCAATGATGACGTGCGCAGTGTTCATCTGTCCGGTGACGGCAGCCTGTGGCTGGGCACTTACGGCGGCGGCGCCTTTCGCATGCGTGACGGTCGGTTCACGGCTTTTGGCACGGATCAGGGCCTGCCGCATGGGGTGGTCTACGACATCACCGAAGATCGCCACGGCAATATCTGGTTTGCTACCGCGGCCGGTGCAGCGCGGCTGGGCCCGGATGAGACGTTCACCCGCTACACCGAAGCGGATGGCCTGGCCCATGACCGGGTGTTTCGGATACTCGAGGACAGCCGCGGCGCGATCTGGTTTGCGACCTTGATTGGTGGTTACAGCGTCCTGCGTGACGGCCAGTTCACCAGCTTCTCCACTGACGACGGTCTGATTTCCAACCAGATTCACGATATTTTCGAAGATCGCAGCGGCCGGGTCTGGGTGGGCACCTACGGCGGCGGCTTGTACCGGGCCGGGAGTGATGGTCCGGAGCCGGTAAGCTTGCCGACCGACATGGCTGGCAATGGCATTCAGCGCATGGCCGAGGATCGCGATGGCAATCTCTGGTTGGGAACTTATGCCAACGGACTTGTTCGATGGCGCGATGGGGAAGCCGTGCATCTGGATTACGGTCCGCTTGCCGGTGCCTTCGTATTCGATCTGATCGAAGATGTGGAAGGTAACCTGTGGCTGGCCACGCGAGCCGGTCTGGTCAGGATCCAGGATGGCAAGTTCCTCAGCCTGGGGGCTTCCGAGAACCTGGCCGAGGCGACGTTTGTCGTGACTGGGGATCCGGACAGCGGCGTCGTCTGGGTGGGCAGCGAAGGCTTGGGTCTGTTTCGCATTGAGGGTGAAAGTATTCAGCAAATCACTGCTGAAGATGGTTTGGCCAGTGACAATATTTCTGCGCTTGCCCTGGATCCCGGCGGCGGCCTGTGGGTCGGCAGTTTCGGCGCTGGCCTGAACCACCTCAGCGACGATGGCATTCGCGTGTACGACCAGGAACATGGCTTGTCCAGCAACCACATGTTTGCTCTGCTTGTGGACAATTCGGGCCAGCTGTGGGTGGCGGCAGACGGTGGCCTGAGTGTCTATCGAAACGGCGTCTTTCACACCTATACCAAAGAGGATGGACTGCCCGATGCGCTGATCAGGCAGATTTTTCAGGATCGGGAAGGCAACCTCTGGTTGGGCACCAACGGTGGTGGTGTCAGTCGTTTTGACGGCGAGCGTTTTCAGAATTTCGGGGTTGCCGACGGTCTGGCGGGAAACATCGTCTTTTCCTTTCACGAAGACCATGAAGGCAATCTGTGGATAGGTACCCGTGCCTCCGGTTTGAGTGTCTTTCGCAACGGGGAATTGCTCAGTCTGAGCACGGAGCAAGGCCTGCCGCAGCCAAGCATCTATGCAATCGCCGCCGATGATCAAGACTACCTCTGGATGACCGGGGCCGGCGGCCTGGTCAGGGCTCGGCGTGAGCACTTGCTGCGTTTGCTGGATGGCGAGGATATCGAGCCGGATTTCCGGCTGTTCGATGAAAGCGACGGCTTGCGTGGCGTCCAGTTTGCAGGTGGCTTTCAGCCACCTTTCTGGAAAGGCGGCGATGGACGCCTTTGGTTCCCTGGTCAGGCAGGGCTGACACTGGTTGATCCAGAACGTATTGCATTTAACCAGCGGCCACCACCGGTCGTGATCGAGGAGGTGTTGCTCGATGGTGAGCAACGGTCTGCAGAAGCACTGGCTTTGCCACCGGGGCCAGCCAACCTGGAAATTCGCTACACCGCACTCAGCCTGACCGCCCCCCAGAACATCGAGTTTCGGTACCGCCTGGAAGGCTTTGACCGCGAGTGGCAGTCGGTTGGCGGGCGCCGTTCAGCCTACTACACCGGGCTGCCTCCGGGCCGGTTTCAGTTCGTTGTGCAGGCGGCCAACAACGACGGCGTCTGGAATACGCGTGGTGCTGAGCTGGAGATCGTGCAGGCCGCTCGTTTCCATCAGATGGCCTGGTTCTGGTTCCTTGCCGCAGGCGTGATCTTTTTGTTCGGTTCCCTCGTGCTGCGTCTGCTGGTTCAGCGGTACCGCCAGCGCGAGCAGCGTCTTGCCGAACTGGTCAGAGAGCGCACCAGCCAGCTCGAGCGCGCCCTGGAGTCGGTTGAGCGTGCCTCGCGCATTGATGGGCTGACGGGCGTGGCCAATCGCGGATATTTTGAAGAACGATTGTCCCGCGCCTGGCGCCAGGCGCGGGAGGGCCAGGGGCCGGTCGGCCTGATCATGGTCGACATCGACCATTTCAAGCAACTCAATGACAGCCAGGGCCATCAGGTCGGCGATGATTGCCTCAGACAGGTTGCCAAATCCCTGACAGAAGAGGCCAGGCGGCCGACCGACCTGGTCGCTCGTTATGGTGGTGAGGAATTCGTCGTGCTGCTGCCCGGGGCGGGCATCGATGATGTAGCGGTGCTCGCCGAGCGCATGCGTTCGCAGATCGCGGGCCTGGCGCTGCCGCATCCTGACGGCGGTGTCAGTGATATCGTCACGATCTCTGCCGGCTGTGCTGCGATCCGCCCCGGCCCCGGGCAATCTGCAAGGTCATTGCTTGAACAGGCCGACGCCGCCCTTTACCAGGCCAAGCGAGCCGGTCGCAACCGCGTCGTGAAAGCGGAATCTGTGTAAGATTACGCCTTTTCACGCGGTGGTCGGGTTGGAGATGGTGTTAATTTGCAAGCGGATATTGCCGCTGTTCCTGGTGGCCATTCTGGGCGTGTCGCTGCACGGTCGGGCCGAGTCGGGTGATTTTCATCTGGGGGTTTATGGTGGCAAGGCGGCGAAAGAGCGCATGCTCGATATCCTGACCCGCTACAACACCGGGTTCATTGACTCGTATATGGTCGCTGTCGCCCCCGGCTACGTGCTGGGTCGCGGGCGTCATCTACGTCATGAGCTGGAAGGCCAGGTGGTGTTCCATTGGGGCGAGCAGAATCATTGGGAATTCAATACGGCCTACCTGGTGCGCTGGATGACCTTCCCCTGGGATCATCACGTGGACACGCGCGTCGCGCTGGGTGCCGGCGTGTCGTGGGCGACAGAAACGCCTTTCATCGAACCGCGCGCCAAGGAATTGGGCCAGGAAGAAAGCACTCAGTTTCTGGGCTATGTGGCTGTCGAGATCGAGCTGGCCCCACCCCGGGAAAGCCCCTGGTCCGGCTTTATTCGCCTGCACCACCGATCCGACGCATTCGGGCTTTTCCACGACAAGCGCGGTGGTTCCAACTTCATTACCGTCGGCACGCGCTACCACTTCTGACAGACAAGACCCTCTGAGCAATGGCTGAGGTACTTACGTAATCAAGAAAATCTATTTCAGCCAGTCCCTCGGTTTGAGGTAGTCGGCCAGCCGAGCCTCGGCAGTATCCGGCGCCGGGTGGTAGTCATAGCGCCAGTGGGCCACGGCAGGCAGGGACATCAGGATGGACTCGGTGCGCCCGCCCGACTGCAGGCCAAACAGAGTGCCGCGGTCGTAGACCAGGTTGAATTCGACATAGCGGCCGCGTCGGTAACGCTGGAACTCGATCTCCCGCTCACCGTAAGGCGCGTGCTTGCGCCGCTGGACAATCGGCACGTAGGCGTGTTCATAACCGTTCCCCACGGCCTGCATGTAGGAAAAGCAGGTATCAAAATCCCAGGCGTTGAGGTCGTCGAAGAACAGCCCGCCAATGCCGCGGGTTTCATTGCGGTGCCTGAGGTAAAAGTATTCGTCGCACCAGCGCTTGTGTTCGCTGTAGACCGATTCACCAAAGGGCCGACATAGATCGTGTGCCGTCTGGTGCCAATGCCGACAGTCCTCGTCAAATGGGTAGACAGGCGTCAAGTCGAAGCCGCCGCCAAACCACCAGACCGGCTCGGCGCCCTCTTTTTCGGCCTGGAAGAAACGGACGTTGGCGTGGCTGGTCGGCGCATAGGGATTGATCGGATGCATGACAACCGATACGCCGAGGGCCTGGAAACTGCGGCCAGCCAGTTCGGGACGGCGGGCGCTGGCCGCCGGTGGCAGGGCGTCGCCGTGCACGTGGGAAAAGTTGACCCCGCCTTTTTCGAAAACGGCACCGCCTTCAAGCACTCGGGTGCGACCACCACCACCTTCGGGACGGTCCCAGGTGTCCTCGTGAAAGCGGCCCTGGCCGTCGCAGGTCTCGAAGGCGGCACAGAGGCGATCCTGGAGATCGGTCAGGTAAGCAGCGACGTCATCGATGGTGGACATGGTGAACGGTCAGGCTCAGCTGTTCTTGGCGGTTGTCTTCTTCGCCGCTTTTTTCTTTGTCGACTTTTTCTTGCCAGCTTTCTTTTTGGCTGCCTTCTTTTTGCTGGCCTTTTTCTTGCTCGCCTTTTTCTTCGTGGTCTTCTTCGAGGCCGTTTTCTTGGCGCTACCCTTTTTCTTGCCAAACTTGCCCCGGCGGCCCTTGGGCGGCGCTTCGTCCAGCATTTTCTGGCAGGTGGCCAGGTCCAGTGATTCCGGATCAACGTCCTTGGGCACCGAGGCGTTGCGCTTGCCGTCGGTCACAAAGGGGCCGTAGCGGCCCTTCAGGATTTCAATGCCCTCGTCCTTGAATGCCTTGATGATGCGTTCTTTCAACATCTGCTTGTGCGCGGCAACCAGTTCCAGCGCCTGCTCCAGGGTGACATCATGCGGGTCGATGTCCTTGAGCGAGACGAAGTTTCGTGCACCATAGCGGATGTAGGGGCCGAAGCGGCCGATGTTGGCCTGAACTGGCTCGCCTTCCGGTGTCTCCCCGAGATTGCGCGGCAGCTTGAACAACTCCAGCGCTTCTTCGAGGGTGATGGTTTCCATTTTCTGGCCGGGCCGCAGGCCGGCGAATTCCGGTTTGTCTTCGTCTTCGGCGGTGCCGATCTGGGCATAGGGCCCGTATCGGCCCAGGCGAACCATCACCGGCTTGCCGCTCTTGGGGTCGATGCCCAGCTCGCGCGCCTGCTGTGCTTCCTGACGGCTGACCGTTTCGTCTTTTTCCTGGACCCGGTCGATGAACGGCTGCCAGAATTCCTTCAGCAGCGGCACCCAGTCCTGCTCGCCGCGGGAGATGGCGTCGAGCTCGTCTTCCAGGCGGGCAGTGAAGTCGTAGTCGACGTAACGATCAAAATGCTGTGACAGGAACTTGGCCACGACTCGACCGGTGGCGGTGGGCGTAAAGCGACGATTGTCCAGATCGACGTACTCGCGATCTTTCAGGGTCTGAATGATCGAGGCGTAGGTGGATGGGCGCCCAATGCCGAACTCTTCCAGCGCCTTGACCAGGCTTGCCTCGGAGTAGCGCGGCGGCGGTTCGGTAAAGTGCTGTTCGGGACGAATTTCGACCAGGGCGATATCGTCGCCTTCTTCAAGCGGCGGCAGCCGGTTGTCCTTCTCGGTCTGGGCATCCTGGTAGACCTTGAGAAAGCCGGGCTCTATCAGGGTCGAGCCGGAAGCGCGGAAGGTCGCCGAACCGACGTCGAATTCGGCGCTGACCGTGTCATACACCGCCGGAATCATCTGGCTGGCCACGGCCCGGTTCCAGATCAGTTGATAGAGGCGATACTGGTCCTCGGAGAGATGACGCTTGAGTTTGATCGGCGTCAGTGCCGCGGTGGTGGGGCGAATCGCCTCGTGCGCTTCCTGGGCGTTTTTCGATTTGGACTGGTAAAAGTTCGGCTTTTCCGGCACCAGATTGGGGCCGTATTCGCTGCCGATGACCTTGCGGATTTCGTTGATCGCATCACCAGCAAGCGCCACCGAGTCGGTCCGCATGTAGGTGATCAGGCCCTGGTTGCCGCCGCCGGTGTCCACGCCCTCGTAAAGCTGCTGGGCAATGCGCATGGTGCGCTGTGTGGTGAAACGCAGGCGCCGGGCGGCTTCCTGCTGCAGGGTCGAGGTGATGAACGGCGGTTGGGCGCGTCGGCGGCGCTGGCGCTTGTTGATGCGGGCAACCGTGAACCGGCCGCTGGCATCGCGTTCGACCTGGGCGCGGACTTCTTCGGCCCGGTCGGCATTGTTGATATCGAACTGATCTAGCTTGGCACCGTCCAGGCGCACCAGGTTGGCCGAAAAACGCTGGTCCTCTGCCTCTCCGAGGTCCGCTTCGATCGTCCAGTATTCGCGTGGCTCGAACTTTTCGATTTCTTCTTCGCGCTCGACGATCATCCTGAGAGCAGGGGACTGGACGCGTCCTGCTGAAAGCCCGCGCCGGACTTTCTTCCACAATAGCGGCGAGAGGTTGAAACCAACCAGGTAGTCGAGCGCGCGCCGGGCCTGCTGGGCGTCGACCAGGGAGCCAGCCAGGTCACGCGGGCTGCCCATGGCCTTGTCGATGGCCCGCTTGGTGATCTCCGAGAAAACGACGCGCTTGATGGGCTTGGTCTGATTCAGTCCGCGCTCTTTCAGGATTTCGGCGATGTGCCAGGAAATGGCCTCGCCCTCGCGGTCGAGGTCGGTGGCGAGAAAGATGGCTTCGGCCTTGCGCGCCGAGGCGACGATCTTGTCGACGTGTTTCTTGTTGCGATCGATGATCTGGTAGCGCATGGCAAAGTCATGCTCGGGGTCGACCGCCCCTTCCTTGGGCACCAGATCGCGCACGTGACCATAGGAGGCCAGTACCTCGAAATCCTTGCCCAGGTATTTGTTGATGGTCGTTGCCTTGGCAGGCGACTCGACGATCAGGAGATTCTTTGCCATGTCTGTTTGCTTTTATTGACGGATGCTGCGTCCGTGCCAACGCCCCGCAGATCCGGTTTGGTCAATGGCGGAATTCGCCTTCCTCATCGAACATCAGGTCTTCCATCCAGGCGTAGTTAGCTTCCTGGCCGGGCTGGTTGAACAAGACCATCAGAATGACCCATTTGACGTCCTCGAGATCGATTTCCTCGGCATCCAGCGCAGCCAGTCGATCCAGCACCTGTTCCCGTCGGGCCGGATCCAGCACTCCCGCGTTTTCCAGATACAGGATGAATCCGCGAGCATCGACGTCGAGGCGGCGACATTCATCGTCGCTGAAAATCCGGATCGGGTTGGATTCGTGACCACCCAGATCCGGCAGGCTGCGTTGAACGGCAAGTCCGTCTAGCCAGGCAAATGCGCGGTCGATTTCAGCAGTTGAAAAGCCGGCCTCTTCGAGGCTATCGCTCAGGGATTCGCGGTCAGGTGTCTGTTCCGGCTCTTCGTAAATGTAGTTCTCGAACAAATACATCAGCAGGTCGAGCACGTTTTCCTTCATTCAATCCGGTCCTTGGTCGGGGCTTGATTCATGCGCTGCGGCTGTAACGGCCACCGGGATGGGCGATGATTCGGCCATCCAGTTCCATAATCAGCAGCATGGAGGATACTTGCGCGGTCGTCAACTCTGATCGCGCAATGATCTGGTCAACAGGCGTCGGATCGTAGCCAATCGCGTCGAGCAGCACCTGGTAATCAGCGTCATCTTCCATATGCGGCGCAAACTCGCACTTGTCAAGCTCGGACTGAGCTTCGCAGTCGAGTAGCTGCTGCAGAGATCCGGCCAGCTCGGTTGCCAATGGTGCCAGGGACTCGATGATTTCGTCGGCGCTTTCCACCAGTCGTGCTCCCTGCTTGATCAAAGCATGGCAGCCACGGGCCTGAGGGTTGTGAATGGAGCCGGGGATGGCAAACACCTCGCGCCCTTGTTCGCTTGCCTGGCGGGCAGTGATCAGCGACCCGGAGCGCAGGCTGGCCTCGACTACCAGCGTGCCCAGGCTCATGCCGCTGATGAGGCGGTTGCGCGCCGGAAAATTACCCGGGCGTGGCTCGGTACCTGGCGGGAAAGGGCTGATCAAGGCACCGCGCGCCACGATGTCCAGCGCCAGCTGCTTGTTGCGTGAGGGGTAGATGATATCGGGGCCGGTTCCGACCACGGCAATGGTCGGGCCGCCCGCGGAAAGGCAGGACTCGTGTGCGCGGGCATCGACGCCCGCAGCGAGGCCGCTGGTAATGGTGAAGCCCGCCCTGGCCAGGGTGGCTGAAAAATCGGCAGCATGATCGAGCCCGCCTCGGGTCGCGCCGCGGCTGCCGACGATGGCGACCTGGGGACGGACCAGCAATTCCGGGGTGCCGGCCACGAACAGGCAGGGAGGCGGGTCGTCGATCTGCCGTAGCAGCGGTGGAAACAGCTCGTCTTCGACCGACACCAGGGTATGGTGATCAGCCGCCAGCCAGTCCAGGCAGGCGTCCATCTGAGCGGGGTCGGGTCGGCGCAATGCCTGGATAGTGGCCTGCGGCAGGCCGCAGTTGGCCAGGGCCTGATCGCTGGCATCGACCCAGGCCAGCGGGGAACCCAGCTGCTCGCTGATCCGCCGAGCCCGTCTAGCCCCCAGGCCGGGGGCTAAAGTCAGTGCCAGCCAGTCACGGACGTGCGCCGGAACCGGCATCTCTTGCAACGAGTATCAGAGGCGCCGATCAGGGTGGTCCAGGATGTCCTGGGCACGAATGGCATTGCCACCGTCAAGCACGATTGCGTAGCTGATTCGTTCGAATGGCCGGAACACCATCAGCTGGCCGGCATACTCATCGGGCAGGGTAACGTTGCGGTCTGAAGCCCGGCTGAACGGTGTGTAGCGACGATCACGGATGGTCTCACCGGGGCGGAAGGCCGAAAAAGTATGGCCGGGCTCAATACCGTCGGCGGTGCCCAGCGATATGGCAACGATCTGGTAGTGGCCTACGCCATAAAAAGCTTCGCTAATAGTCAGGACGCGGGCACCTTCAGGCACCGAATCCATGGCGCGGGGCATGAAGGTCGGGTCGTAAACATGGAAATCGATGGGTAGGACGAAATCACCCTCGCTGACCTCTCGGCGACCTTCGATCAATTCCAGAATGGCTGGATCCCCGGGCTGCAGAACCCGTGCTCGGGCCGCTTCCCAGAGTTCGTACCCGATAACCGGGTAGTTGAACCGGTCCATGCGGCCGATCGTGTTCCGCCAGACCTTGCTCCGTGGGCGCTCGCTGCCCGGGACGGCGCCTTCACCATGGCGCATGCGGTTGCGGCGCAAGTTGATCTCGTCGCCGTTTCTGCTGCGGTCTTCAAACTGGTAGGTCACTCTGGCAATGATCACTTCCTGGCCGGGGCGGGCATCTTCCATGCCGCGCACGTAGGTGCGGTCGCCCGGGCCGGCCATGCCGCGCTGCTCGACGTTGGCAATGACGTAGGGCAGGCCCTCGAACTCTTCGGAGGTCAGTACGCGCGGCCGGCGAAGAAACGGCTCGATTGCGTCCAGCGGAATGGTCGCAATCGGTCCATCGGCAGGCGTCCGGCGGATTTCGGGCGACAAGCGCCGGATGGAATCATCAACGCCGTCCTGTGGCCGCTCACCGACCATCAAGCGAGGCTCGCCCCCCACAAACTCCAGCGAAATCCGGTCGCCCGGAAAGATCAGGTGCGGATTTGCGATCTGCGGGTTCGCCTGCCAAATGGCTGGCCACTGCCACGGGCGGGTGAGAAAACGGTTGGCGATGTCCCAGAGTGTGTCGCCCTCCTGGACGATATACTCGCGCGGATGGTCTTCGCGCAGCTCGATATCCTGGGCCTGTACACTAATGGCCAGCCCCATGACGGCCAAGATGATCAGTAAGCGTTTCACGGAGCGATTCCCTCCAGATGGTGCCGACGGCTTGATTTTTCTGAGGCTATCATAAACATTATCATTGGAAAACGCACCTTTAAGCGATTTTTTTCAGGCTATGTCACGACTCAACATCCTAGAATTCCCCGATCCGCGTCTGCGTCGCGTGGCCAAACCGGTTGAATCAGTTACCGATACGGAACGCAAACTGGCCGCCGACATGCTCGAAACCATGTACGACTCGCGCGGGATCGGCCTGGCCGCAACCCAGGTCAACGAGGGCGTTCGGCTGGTCGTCATGGACTTGAGCGATGATCGCAGCCAGCCGCGGTTTTTCATCAACCCGGAAATCATCAGCCGCGAAGGTACCCAGACCTGCGAGGAGGGATGCCTGTCGGTTCCGGGTATATACGCGGAGGTCAAACGCGCAGAAAAAGTCACCGTTCGCGCGCTGGGACTGGACGGCCAGCCTTACGAGTTGGAGGCCGACGGTCTGCTGGCGGTGTGCATTCAGCATGAAATCGATCACCTGGACGGCAAGGTCTTTGTCGACTACCTTTCACCGCTCAAGCGCCGCATGGTGGAAAAGCGTCTGCGCAAGCAACAGCGACAGGACAAAGCGGAACCTGTTCGCGCGTGAGGCCATTGCGAACGGTTTTTGCCGGAACGCCTGAGTTTGCTGTTCCGGCACTCCAGGTCTTGCTTGAATCCGAACACCGGCCGCTGGCGGTGCTGACCCAGCCCGATCGAGGCGTCGGCCGCGGTCGCAAAATTGTGCTTGGCCCGGTCAAACAGCTCGCCCTTGATGCTGGTGTCGAGGTGCTGCAGCCTGCCAGCCTGCGAGCGTCGGAGAGCTCGGCCGCGCTGGCCGAACTCAAACCCGATCTGTTGATTACGGCGGCCTATGGCTTGCTGCTGCCGCCGCGCGTGCTGGAAATTCCCGTGCACGGCTGCTGGAACCTGCACGCCTCTCTGCTGCCGCGTTGGCGCGGCGCCAGCCCGATCAATCAGGCCATCCTGGCTGGTGACGAGCAGACCGGAATTTCTCTGATGCAGATGGAAGCCGGCCTGGATACCGGGCCCGTGCTGATGCAGGCCGCCACGGCAATTGGCGCAGACGAAACGGCAGGACAGCTGCATGACCGTCTCTCTCGCATGGCGGCTTCTTTGTTGGTAGACGGTCTGGACCAGCTGGTCAGCGGTCGATTGCCGGCGGCCGTGCCGCAAAACGAGGCCTTGGCCACACACGCGCCGCTGATCGACAAGTCCGATGCACGGCTTGACTGGGCGATGCCTGCCGAGCAGCTCGCTCGCCAGATCCGCGCTTACAACCCATGGCCTATTGCCCACGGCGACATTGCTGGCCAGCCTTGCCGGATATTTCGGGCGCAGTCCCGTCCAGATCTGTCGGGTTCGCCCGGCGAGTTGCTGCGGGGGGCGGGTCACAAGGACAGGATTACCGTGGCTTGTGGGCAGGGCGCCCTGGAAGTTTTCGAGCTGCAGGCGCCGAATCGTAAACGGGTGAGCGCGCGTGACTGGCTCAACGCCCACCCGGACTGGGCCTGATGGCCCGGCATTGAAGGGCCGCTGATTCGGGATGTCCAGACCGAGACCGCCGCGCAACAAAAAACCGCGTCAAGGGGCCGGTGAGACCGGCAGTGCACCGCGTCTGGCGGCAGGCCGGGCGCTGCTACAGGTGCTGGACCGGGGCAGGGCTCTGGACGTGGCTCTGGATGAGGCGCTGCTTGATTTTGACTCGGGTCGCGATCGTGCCCTGACGCGACGCCTGAGCCACGCCGTGCTGCGAGACTGGCCGACTGTTGACCATCTGCTGTCCAGGCTGATCAAGCGTCCTCCAGCGCGTCGTGATCGCCTGGTCTGGTTCATTCTTGCCGTTGGCCTGGTGGAATTGCGCGAGCAGCGCGAGCCGGCGCCTGCAGTCGTCCACGCGGCCGTTGCCGCGGTCTCGGCAGCCGGGCTTGGCCGCCTGAAAGGCCTTGCCAACGCCGTTCTGCGCGGTTTTCAGCGCCAGCGCTTGGAATTGGAGGCTGGCCTGACCGGTGACCCGGTGCGCGCCTGGGGCTACCCGCGCTGGTTGATCGAACAGTTGCAGCATGACTGGCCCGAACACTGGCAGCAGATCCTGGAGGCGGGCAATCAGGCGCCGCCACTGTGTCTGCGCGTCAATCGGCGCTATTGGACACCTGCGCAGGCCCAGACCGAGCTGTCTGCAGGCGGCCATAAAGCTGTCGCCTGGCCGGAGTTGCCCGATGCCCTCATCCTCAAGCAGCGTGCTGCGGTTTCCAGGCTGCCGGGCTTCGTTGACGGCGGGCTGTCGGTGCAGGACGGGGCAGCCCAGCTGGTGGTGGAATACCTGGAGCTGGCCGATGGGCTGAATGTGCTCGATGCCTGCACTGCACCCGGCGGCAAGGCGGCGCATATTCTCGAGCGGGCCGACGTCGAGCTGACCGCCGTGGATGTCGATAGCCGCCGGCTGGAGCAGGTCAGCGACAACTTCTGTCGGCTCGGGCTGGACGGTAACGTCCAGATTGGTGACGCCACTGACCCCGGGTCTTGGTGGGACGGTCGGCTGTTTGACCGCATCTTGATTGATGCCCCGTGCTCGGCCACCGGGGTGATTCGTCGCCACCCCGATATTCGCTGGCTGCGCAAGGCCGGTGACATACCCGCCCTGGTCGAGTTGCAGGCGAGAATTCTCGATGCATTGTGGCCGCTGCTGGCCCCGGGCGGTATCCTTGTCTACGCCACCTGCTCGGTTCTGGCTGCAGAAAACCGCGATCAGGGCCGATCGTTCCTGGAGCGACATGAAGACGCCGAAGTCATCCATCATCCGCATTTACCCGGCATGCCCTGCAATCCGGGGCACCAGATCCTGCCCGGCATGCTGGATATGGATGGTTTTTATCATCTGTGCTTGCGTCGGCTGCAGCCCGACTGATTCCGACGAAAGTGGTCACCTGGCACTGCTGGAGCCGGCGCTGGCCTGGCAGGAGGACGAGCTGGTGGTCATTGCCGGGGTCGACTGGCGCCCCACCGAGGCGGTGATCGAGGCCATGGAGCACGGCGTTGCCGTGCCGCTGCGCATTACGACCCGAAGCTTCCGTCGCTATGGCTGGCTGCGAATACTTGACCGCGATCGCAACCATCGATACGAAGTGCGCTACCTGCCGATGTTGCGCAGCTACCAGATTGCCGATACCAAGTCCGACGAGCAGCGCAACTACCCGCGTTTGCACATGCTGGTCGACAGCCTGCGCCAGCCCCAGCCCTGGGCCACTGGGCTGACGCGCGACGATGTCGCCAGCGTGACCTTTCAGCTTGAAATTCGCGGTCAGCTCGATCGCACCCGGTTGCCGTCGCCGATGCGCATGCCAGTCTGGTTCGATCCGCAGTGGCGTGCCATCAGTAGCTGGCAGCAATGGCTGCTTGACGACGAGGTGATGGATGACTGATCCGGCTTCATCGCGCGCGCAGCGGCCCGCGCGTCAGGGGCTGCGTCGCGTGCTGCGGGCGTTGCCGCTGCTGGCGGTATTGATGGTATTGCTGTCATCGCTGTACCTGGTCTCCAGCGTCGAACAGGATGCGACCCAGCTTGGCCGCATGGCGATGTGGGTGTTCGTGATCACCGGCGTGGCGCTGGTGCTGTTGATTGTCGTCATTTTCGGACGGCTGGTGCGCCTGGTCCAGCGCCTGCGCGCATCCGAACCTGGCGCCCGCCTGACAGCGCGCCTGGTGGCCGTCTTCATCGCCCTGGCGCTGCCGCCGGTGGTCATTCTCTATTTGTTCGCGATCCAGTTTTTGACCGACACCGTCGAGGGTTGGCTGGATGTGGACGCCGAGCGCGCCCTGGCCGAATCCATCGAGCTGGGGCAGTTGTTTCTGGACTTGCGCACCCGGGAAGTCAGCAGCCAGGTCCAGCGCCTGGCCGAGCAGCTGGATCTGGATGACGAAGAATGGTTGTTTCGTCAGCTGCTGCGCCAGGTCAGCGCATCGGGGCCAACCGAGCTGTCGGTGCTCAATGCCGCCGGCCAGGCCCAGGTCAGCGTCCATATCGACCCGGGCCAGTTGACCCCGGCCCTGCCATCCAGCTTCGCCCTGGTGCAGGCGCTGGACAACGAAGTGTATGCCGCCGTCGAACCGAACCAGGACGATATTCGTATTCGCACCCTGGTGCTGCTGGGGCCGCCGCGGCTGGGTGCCTCGCCGCTGGTGCTGCAGGCCATTCACCCGTTGCCGGCAGAGTTCAGCCGCCTCGCCGGAAACGTGGAAACCGCCTATTACCGCTATCGAAATGTGGCGTTTCTGCGCGATCGCCTGCAGCAAAGCCTGGTGCTGATCCTGACCCTGGTCTTGCTGTTGACCGCCTTGCTGGCGATGCTGGTGGCCTTCAATGCCGCCAGGCGCTTGTCGCAGCCGGTGCGCGAGCTGGCCGTGGCGACCGAGGAAATTGCCGCCGGCCGCTTTCCCGACGAACTCGCCGTCACCAGCCGCGACGAGCTGGGCTTTCTGGTTCGATCCTTCAATGTCATGACCCGGGAGCTGGCGGCCAGCCGCCAGGCCCTGGAGTCGCAGCGGCGTTACCTGGAGATTGTGCTGGGGCGCCTGTCGGCCGGCGTGTTGGCCATTGACCATGCCGGCTGTATGAGCGCATTCAATGATTCGGCCGCGCGCATTCTGGCGCTGGACAGCGCGCGCGACAGTGGGATGGCGCTGGGCGCCCTGCGCAGCCAGCGGCCGGATCTGGCCCCCCTGCTTGACAGCATTCTCGAGCGGCGTGCCGGCGGCATTGGTGACTGGCGCAAGGAAATTCAGCTAGGCCAGCCCGACCAGCCGCTGGTGCTGGTTTGCCGAGGGTCCGATCTGCCCCAGGAGATTGGCGGGCAGGTCGTTGTCTTCGACGATGTGACCGTGCTCGATCAGGCCCAGCGGGAAGCCGCCTGGGCTGAAGTGGCCAGGCGCCTGGCGCACGAGGTCAAAAACCCGCTGACGCCGATTCAGCTGGCTGCCGAGCGCCTGCAGTACAAGCTTGAAAACTCTCTCGAGCCAGACCAGGTCGAATTGCTGACCAAAACCACGACGACCATTCGGGCCCAGGTTGATACCTTGAAGCGGCTGGTCGATGCCTTCGGTGACTACGCCCGGCCGGTCGGTGTCAAGCTGGAAACGCTGAACATGGAGGCCATGATCAGCGAAATCATGGATTTGTACGCCAGCGCCGATGTGCCGGTGCGGTTCGAAGTCAATGCAGCCCGCGGTCAGTGCCAGGTCATGGCCGATCCCCATCGCTTGCGTCAGGTCCTGCTCAACCTGGTCCGCAACGCCCAGGAAGCGCAGCCGGATGCGCGGCCGACGCTGGCCATTGACCTGGCCCCCGAGCATCGCGACGGCCAGGCCGGCGTCCGGCTGACCCTCGCGGACGATGGCCCGGGTTTCGCACCCGACGTGCTGGATCGGGTCTTTGAGCCCTATGTGACCACCAAGCCGCGGGGCACCGGGTTGGGGCTGGCGATTGTGCGTCGGATTGTTGAAGAACACGGCGGCCAGATCGAGCTGGAAAACGCCCCTGCCGGCGGGGCTCGGGTCAGACTGTGGTTACCGGCAGCTGAGCCACAGCGCCCCCCGGCGCGGATACAATAGCGCCCATGGCCAGTGCCCGCATCCTGATCGTCGACGACGAGCCCGACATTCGTGAACTGATCGGCGACATTCTTGCCGATGAAGGTCACGATATCCTGGCGGCAGCGAATGCCGCCGAAGCCCGCGAACTGCGGGGTCAACATCAGCCCGACCTTGTGCTGCTCGATGTCTGGATGCCGGATACCGATGGCATCAGCCTCCTGCGGGAGTGGACCGAGGCCGGCGCGCTTGAGTGTCCGGTGGTCATGATTTCCGGTCATGGCTCGGTCGAAACCGCGGTCGAGGCGACCCGTCTTGGTGCCTTCGATTTCATTGAAAAGCCGGTTTCCATGGCCAAGCTGATGGTCACCGTTGGCAACGCGCTGGAAGCCGGCCGGCTGAAACGCGAGAATGCCGGTCTGCGGCGGCAGGTGCCGGCGGTGATGGAGCCGATGGGGCGCTCGCTGGCAGTCCAGCAGCTGAAACGGCGGCTGGAACGCATTGCCGCGCATGACACGC
>SKQI01000134.1 GCA_007119095.1 Wenzhouxiangella sp.
AAGCGGCGGATCGCCAGGGTGATCACGGCCACGCCGGCGCCGAACAGCAGCTTGCCCCTGAGCGTGCTGGCGCCCGAGACCGGGTCGGTGGCGATAAAGAAGGCGGCGATGACCAGGGCGCCGGAGAAGATATGCTGGGGCGGGGATGGGTGGATGTCCGGGCCCAGCAGCCACAGCGGTGTGGAGAGCACAATCGTGGTGGCCAGCACGGCGACCGGCACGTGCCAGGAAATGACCCGGCGATAGATCAACCACAGGCCGCCGATCGCATACCAGTTGGCAATCCACTCCCAGCCCAGGCCGCCGAAATCGCCGAACACGGGGTCGCTGCGAATCTCGGTGACCAGCAGGCCTTCGTTGACCCCGGCGCGCAGCAGATCCAGCGGCGTGGCCTGGCTGATCGCATCCCAGTCCAGGCTGGCCGGCACATGGCCAGTCGCGATCGCTTGCAGGGTTTCGAGCAGCCCGGGCAGGCCGGGAGAGAGCTGGCGCGGCGCCAGCCACTGGCTGAGTTCCAGCGGGAAGGCAATGATCACGGCGGCAAAGGCGACCATGGCAGGGTTGAACAGGTTGTAGCCCAGGCCGCCGTAAAGGTGCTTGGCGATGACGATGCCAAACAGCATGCCGGTAGCGGCGATCCACCACGGCGCCAGCGGCGGCAGGCACAGCGCAAACAGCACGCCGGTGACCACGGCGCTGTAGTCGCTCAAGGCCAGGCTGACCGAGCGACCGCGAGCGCGCACCATGGCGGCTTCGAACAGCACGGCAAAGCCGCAGGCAAGCCCGATCTGGAACAGGATGCCCGGGCCGAAGTACCACCAGTGCGCGGCAATCGCCGGCACCAGGGCAAACAGTACCTGCTGCATCATGCCGGCAACCGTGCTGCTTGGCGGCTGGTGCGGGGCGCCGGCTTGTTCGAAGTGGCGGGTCATGTTCGCTTGCGCCGGGCCCGCTCGATCGCGGCCTGGATCTCATCCCGGGCTTTTTCAGGCGCTTCCAGCTTCTTGCGGCGCTCTTCCCGGCGTGCTTCGCGTTCTGCCTGCTGACGGGCCAGGCGCTGCTCGCGCGCCTCGTAACGGCGCTGGGCCAGGGCCGCGCGGCGCTCGTCCATGTCCTTGAGCCTGAGCAGGTCCTTGCCGTGCCGGTAGTAGTCGACCAGCGGGATATGGCTGGGGCAGACCTGAGCGCAGCAGCCGCATTCGATGCAGTCAAACAGGTGCAGGTCGCGGGCCTGTTCGTGCTGCTCGGCTTCAACGACTCGAAACAGCAGCTGCGGCAACAGGCTGGCCGGGCAGACCTGCACGCACTGGCCGCAGTTGATGCAGGGCAGGGTCGGCTGACTGGGTGTGATGTCTTCCTCAGCCAGCGCCAGCAGGCAGTTGCTGCCGCGGTCGATCGGCAGACTGTCGTCGGCCAGGGCAATGCCCGACATCGGGCCGCCCAGGACCAGGCGAGCGACATTGTCCCTGTAGCCGCCGGCCCTGGCAACCAGCCAACTGGCCGGCGTGCCCAGCCTGGCCCGCCAGTTGCCGGGCTCGACCATCGCCGGTCCGGTAACGGTGACGATACGCTCGGTCACTGCCAGGCCATTGATCACCGCATCACTGGCTGCTGCTGCCGTGGCGACGTTATGGCAGACCAGGCCCAGGTCCTGCGGCAGTCCGTCGTGAGGGACTTCCTGGCCAGTCAGGACCTGGATCAGCTGGCGTTCGCCGCCTTCCGGGTAAATGCTTTTGACCTTGACGACCTTGATGATCTCTTCGGTATCAAGCGCGGCACCGGCCTGTTCAAGCCGTCCGGCCACCGTGTTCATCTGATCTTCGATAGCGATCAACACCTGCCGGGCACCGACGGCCCGGGCCAGCACCAGGCCGCCCTGGACCACGGCTTCCGGGCGGCTTCGCATCAGCATTTCATCGCAGGCAATCCAGGGCTCGCACTCGGCACCGTTGAGGATCAGGGTATGAATGCCCGTCCAGTCGCCGCGCAGTTTGGCTGCGGTCGGAAACTGCGCCCCGCCCAGGCCGCTCAAGCCCATCGCGCGCAGGTGGTTGATCAGCGCATCCGGACCGGCCTCAGCCCAGTCGGCCAGGGGCGTGGGTTCGACGGATTGGTCCAGTCCGTCCGGCGTCAGCGCCAGGCAGCGCTGAACTGCGCCCGGTGGCCAGGCGGCGTTGCACTCCACCCAGCCCTCGAATCGGCCCGAGGTAGTGGCGTGCACGGCCACGGCAAAATCGTCGCTGCTCTTGATCAAGGTTTGACCGCGCAATACCTGCTCTCCTGGCTGAACCAGCAATCCGGGCGTGGCATGGGCATAGCGCCCGATGGGAATGAACAGCGCTTCGGGCAGCCCAGCATCGCCAATGGGGTGCTGGCAGGACACCTGCTTGTGGTGACGCAGCTCAAGACCGCCGGGGAAACTCCACAGGCGCTGGCCGAGCGCGGATTCGCTCATGCCGCCTTGACCCGAATCGGAATCGGTGCCGGCGCGATCGCCGGTCGCTTAGCCGGCACCAGGTCAATACAGTCCACGGGGCAGGGCGGCAGGCACAGCTCGCAGCCGGTGCACTCACTCTCGATAATGGTATGCATCTGGCGCGCGGCGCCGAAAATCGCATCCACCGGACAGGCCTGGATACACAGCGTGCAGCCGATGCAGCGATCCTCGTCAATGATCGCCACCTGCGGCGGCTTGACCTCACCGCGCGCAGCATCCAGCGGCTTGGCCTCCACCCCGAGCAACTCGGCCAGGGCCTGAACGCCGGTCTCACCACCCGGCGGACACTGGTTGACATCGGCCTCGCCGTCTGCAATTGCCTGCGCATACGGACGACAGCCGGGATAGCCGCACTGCGCACACTGAGTCTGCGGCAGCCGCGCATTAATCGCCTCGACCAGACTGTCTTCATCCGCCTGCCAACGCTGCCCCAACCACACCAGCACCAGCCCGATGCCGCTGACCAGCAAAGCGATGACGAGAATGGCGGTCAACATGGTGGGGAAAGGCTGATGTGTGCAAGTCCACTGATCTTGTTAGAAGTATCGCATGACTGGGAGAAGGGAAGAGGGAGGCCGTAGGGGAGGACTGAATCAGGTTAAATGATGTGTGACCCCGGTGTTTGAAAATTTCGCCATGGCATCGATTGACCGGACCCACTATGATTGAGCGGATGTCGTTCATCGTGTGCTGACTATGCGATCGGTTCTGTTCCTACCCTTTGTTTTCCTGGCCCTGTTGAGCAGCTGTGGTGGCGACCGCACGCCTAGCGCGTGGCAGCCCTACCGTGAGGCCGAGGCTGTGCCCGGGCAGGGACTCGGCGATATCCGTCTTGGCAGCCAACGTTTAGGCAGCATGATTGATCAGTTCGGCGTTGAGCGCGTCTCAGGCTGGTTTACCGAAGAAGAAACGGGCATCGAGCTGATCTACGGAAGCGTCGGTCTACACTTCATGTTCCCCATGCAAGGGGAATGTGCGCGGGCCACCCGCGCCCTCGGGCATCGCATGGTCCGCGAATTACATCAAGCCAGTGATTTTTTTGTCCGCTACCCGGCTTGCCGCGAGCTGACATTGAACAGCATTGTTATCGTCAGTGGGCTCAGGTCAGTCTGGTGGGAAGGCAGCACGAATCGCGGGGCCCGCATGGGCGATCTCTGGCCAGAAGTCGTTGCCCGTCATCGAGACGGCCGTCAATTCAGCCACAGTTCTCTGCAGCAAGTCCACCGCGAAAGCTTTGAAAGCATGTTGATCGAAGATGGCATGCAGCTGTTCTTCCGCACCTTGGGCTCAGGCCCACCTGGCCCAGCCGATCGCTTGCTGATGCCGCTGGTCCACGTTCGGCTGTTTGAACCCCATGATGACTAACCAGCATCGCCATCTGCGCTGAACAGCAAGGTTTCAGAAAACCCGGACAGTAAGTCTGATCGTTGTCGCCATCTGCCCTGTGTTTCTGACCGCATGCGACACCACCGGCCCGCGCGTAAGTTGTACCTGGCCGGCGATGACCAGGGTCAGGGCGAGACGGAAGAGAAAGAGCTGGTAACCACGGAAAGCACGGAAGAGTCGGAAACCGGAAACCGGAAACCGGAAACCCATTCCGCTAAACTACCGCGCTTCCGAATCCCCGACTAACCAGAATCCCATGGCAAAGCACTGCCTGGCCGCACTGCTGTTGATGGCCGCAACCAGCGCCATTTCGCAAGCCGAACCGACCGAAACCGAAATCGACCGCATTCAGGCAAGCGCCTCGCTGCTGCCGCTGGGCTGGGGCGAAAGTGTCCAGTCGGTGGTCGTGATAGAGCGCGATGAAATCCTGGCGTCTCCCGCCAGCAGTCTGGCCGAACTGCTGGCTTCAACGCCCGGCATCGACGTCCAGCGTCGAGGGCCATTGCAGGCCGATGTGGGCATTCGCGGCACCGCCTACGAGCAGACCCTGATCCTGCTTGATGGCGTGCCGCTGCGTGATCCGCAGACCGGTCATCACAACCTGAACCTGCCGGTGCCGCTGGACCAGATCGAGCGCATTGAAGTCGTGTTGGGGCCGGGTGCAGTGATGGTTGCCGGCCAGGCCACTGGGGGACTGATCAATATCATCACTCGCCGTCCGCAAGCCGGCGAGTGGTCGGCCTCGGTTGGCGCCGGCCAGTTTGGCTATCGTCAGGGCGGGGCCTTTATCGGCGGGGCGGGCCACTCGCTGGCTGCCGACTGGCGCCGTTCGGATGGGCACGTCTCGGCCGAGCCGACTGATTACGATCTGCGGCAAATCAACTACGCGGGCCGCCAGGTCGTGCCCGCTGGTGAGTTGTATTGGGGTGTTGGCGCTGAGCAGCGCGAGTTTGGCGCCTGGAAGTTTTACACCGCCAATTTCCCCGACCAGCGCGAGGAAACCGAAACCCGGCTGGCGCAGGTGGGTGCAAGCCTCGACTGGGCGGGCTGGCGCTGGCAGCCGCGCCTTTACTGGCGTCGCCACGAGGACTGGTTTCAGACCATCGTTGGCGAGACCGCGTTTATCAACGAGCACCGGACCCGGATTGGCGGCATCAACCTCGGCGTGCATCGAGATCACGCCAACGGCAGGACCGGCTTCGGCGGCAACCTGGTTCGTGAACGGATCAACTCCAATGCGCTGGGCGTGCGCAATCGCGACGAGGCCGGTCTGTGGCTGGCGCATCGCCGGAATTTAAGCGATGCCCTCGCCCTGGAAGCCAGCCTGAGCACGGTCGACTACAGCGCCCACGGTCAGTTCTGGCTGCCTTCGGTCGGCTTGCACTGGCAGGCTTCAGAGCAGTGGGCGTTGTTCGCCGCCGCCGGCCGCAGCGCGCGCCAGCCGTCCTACACCGAACTGCACCTGCAGACCTCCGGCAACCGTGGTCGTGATGATCTGGCGCCGGAGCGCTCGACGCTGGTTGAAATCGGCGGTCGCTGGCAGCACCAGGACCAGACCTTGTCCGCAGCCCTGTTCGAGCGGCGCACGGATCGCCTGATCGACTGGGCCCGCGAGCCCGGCGCGGTTACCTGGCTGGCGCGGCAGTTCGACGCCCATCGCGGCCGTGGTCTGGACCTGGACTGGCGCTGGCAGCCCGATGTCGTCTGGATCGACGAACTGGGTCTGGGCTACGGCTTTCTGCAGACTCGCCTGGACGATGGCGGTGAGGAAATCAAGTACGCCCTCGATGCGCCGCGCCACGTCGTCAAATCCAGGCTGCGACTGGCACCTGGCGAAGCCTGGCGACTTTCGCTGGACGCGCGCTGGGCCCAGCGCCGTGGTGAAACGAATGCACTATGGGTCAGTGCTCGGCTGAGCCGCCATGTAGGCCTGGCCGAGATCTTTGTCGAAGGCTCCAACCTGCTGGACCGCGAACAGGCCGAGGCCGGTTTCGCCCCCTTGCCCGGACGCTGGCTGCTGACCGGCGTGCGCTTCAGTGGCTTGATTGCTCAGAGTCGATAAAAGCCGGTAAAGCCCATGAAGGCCAGGGCCATCAGGCCGGCCGTGATCAGGCCGATGGGGGCGCCGCGGAAGCTTGAAGGGATGTCGGCCAGGGCGAGGCGTTCACGGGCGGCGGCCAGGGCGACCAGTACCAGGCCGAAGCCCAGCGCGGCACCCAGCCCGTAGAGGGCGGATTCCAGCAGGCTGTGCTGTTCGCGCACGTTCAGCAAGGCAACACCCAGCACGGCGCAGTTGCTGGTAATCAGAGGCAGGTAGATGCCCAGCACCCGGTGCAGCAGCGGCGCGGCGTGACGCATGAACAGCTCGGTCATCTGCACCAGCGCGGCAATGACGAGAATAAAGCTTACCGTGGCCAGGTAGCTCAGCCCCAAGGGCTCGAGCAGCCACTGGCTCAGCATGAAGCTCGCCACCGAGGCCAGGGTCAGCACGAAAGCCGTGGCCAGGGCCATGCCCATCGCCGATTCAACGTTGTTCGACACCCCCATGAAAGGGCATAGCCCCAAGAACTTCACCAGGACGAAGTTATTGACCAGGGCCGCAGAGACGATGATGAGAACGAGGTCCAATAGGCTTCAACTCACCTTCATGCCCGGTTCCGCTCCGCTGTCCGGGCTCAACAGAAACGGCTTGCCGCCGCCTTCGCTGGCAGCCAGGACCATGCCTTCGGACAGGCCGAAGCGCATCTTGCGGGGTTTCAGGTTGGCGACCATCACGGTCAGGCGACCGGTCAGTTCAGCGGGGCCGTAGTGGCCGCGGATGCCGGCGAAGACCTGGCGGGTCTCGGTTCCCAAGTCCAGCTCCAGGCGCAGCAGCTTGTTGGCGCCTTCGACTTCTTCGGCCTTGACGATGCGGGCCACGCGCAGGTCGACCTTGGCGAATTCGGGAAACTCGATCGTATCGGCCATCTCGTTTTCCTCAGATTGGGTAGCTGCCGGCCTTGCTGCCGGCGTTGCCGTGCTGGCTGCGGGTGTGGCCTCCAGCGACTCACGGCTGTTGCTCAGCACGCGCTCGATCTGATCAGTTTCCACCCGCTTCAGCAGCGGCTTGAAAGCAGCAATCGAGTGATCCAGCAATGGCCTGTCGATGGCGTCGAAGTCATCGAGCGAGGCGTTCAAAAACTCGGCCGCGGCGGCTGCCGTGTGCGGAATCACCGGGGCCAGCCAGCTCATCATTACTCGGAAAAGATTGATGCCCTGGGTGCAAACCGCCAGCACCTCGGCTTCCCTGCCGGGTTCCTTGGCGAGAACCCAGGGCTTGTGCTCGTCGATATAGCGGTTGGCCTCGTCGGCCAGGGCCATGATGCGGCGGATGGCGAGCTGGTAGTTGCGGCTCTCGTAATCGGCGGCAATCGCATCGTGGCTGTCGACGAAGCGCTGGTACAAATCGGGGTCGGGCAGGGTGGCCGCCAGCTTGCCGTCGCCCAGCTTGTGGATGAAACCGGCCGATCGGCTGGCGATGTTGACCAGCTTGCCGACCAAGTCGGCGTTGACCCGGGCCCGGAAATCATCGAGATTGAGATCAATATCGGCCAGGCCCGAGCCCAGCTTGGCGGCGAAGTAGTAGCGCAGGTAATCCGGGTGCAGCTCGTCCAGCCAGGTCCGGGCCTTGATGAAGGTGCCGCGTGATTTCGACATCTTGGCGCCGTTGACGGTCAGAAAGCCGTGGGCATGCACCGCCGTTGGCCGGCGCAGGCCGGCACCTTCCAGCATCGCCGGCCAGAACAGGCAGTGGAAGTAGATGATGTCCTTGCCGATGAAATGATGCATTTCAGTCGGGCTGTCCGGGCGCAACCAGTCTTCGAAATCCAGACCTTCGCGCTGGCAGATTTCGGCAAAGCTGGCCAGGTAGCCGACCGGTGCATCCAGCCAGACATAGAAAAACTTGTCGGGATGGTCAGGGATAGCGAAGCCGAAGTAAGGGGCATCGCGGGTCACATCCCAGTCGCGCAGGCGCTCGCCGAACCATTCTTCGAGCTTGTTGGCGACTTCGTCCTGCAGGGCGCCGGAGCGAACCCAGCCTTTGAGACTGTCGCGGAACTGCTCCAGGGTGACAAAGAAGTGCTCGGTGCTCTTCATTACCGGCCGGGCACCGGATATCACCGACCGTGGTTCGACCAGTTCGGTCGGGTCATAGGTCGCCCCGCATACCTCGCAAGAGTCGCCGTATTGGTCCTCGGCGCCGCATTTCGGGCAGTTGCCGCGGATGAAGCGATCCGGCAGGAACATGCCCCGATCGGGGTCGAAGAACTGCTCGATGGAGCGGCTGGACACCGCGCCGTTGTCTCTGAGACCCAGCCAGATGCGCTCGACCAGGCCGCGGTTGGTTTCGCTGTGGGTAGACGAAAAGTTGTCGTAGGACAGGCCGAAGTCGTCGAAGTCGCGCAGGTGCTCGGCATGCATGTCGGCAATCAGCTGTTCCGGCGTTTTGCCCTGCTTTTCGGCCTGCAGCATGATCGGCGTGCCGTGGGCGTCGTCGGCCCAGGCGAACCAGACTTCGTGGCCGCGCGCACGCTGGAACCGAGCCCAGATATCGGTCTGGATGTATTCGAGCATGTGGCCCAGGTGAATCGGGCCATTGGCGTAAGGCAGGGCGGCGGTGACCAGGATGCGACGCTTGGTAGTCATGCGGGGGTGTTGGTTGATTGTCGACAGGCGCTGGATTATCGCATGTTGGTTGGGGGGCGAAGGGAAAAGGGGAAAAGGGGAAAAGGGGAAAAGGGGAAAAGGGGAAATGAAGCCGGTGGGGTCATCTTGACTGTGTTGGCCGGGGTAGGGCGGTAGAATTCTGCGGTATTCAACCGAGTGAGCTGGTGATGGTCAACGAATCTGATTTGAAGCGTCTTCTGTCTGAACTGATTGATCCGCATACGGGGCAGCCCTTGGGTGAGGCGGTGCGGGCGGTTGCGGTGCGCGATGGGAAGGCGGCGGTGGCTGTTGAGTTGGGTTATCCGGCGGCGGGGTGGCGTGAGGGGCTGTTCGAGCTGGTTTCCGGCGCGCTGCGGGCTTCTGGCGAGGTCTCGGAGGTCACGGTTGATCTGGACTGGCGTATCTCTCAGTACGCGGTTCAGGATGGTCTGAATCCGCTGGAGGGCGTCGGCAACGTCATTGCCGTTGCATCCGGCAAGGGCGGGGTAGGCAAGAGCACGGTGGCGGCCAACCTGGCGCTGGCCCTGCAGGCCGAGGGTGCGCGCGTGGGCGTGCTCGATGCCGATGTCTACGGGCCCAGTCAGCCGCGCATGCTGGGTTTGTCCGGTCAGCCCCAAACCACGGAAAATCGGCGCATTCTGCCGTTCCAGGCGCACGGCCTGCAGGTGATGTCCATCGGCATGCTGGTCAAGACTGATCAGGCGATGATCTGGCGCGGGCCGATGGCGACCCAGGCCCTGCAGCAAATGGTGGCCGAAACCCTGTGGCAGGATCTGGATTACCTGGTCATCGATCTGCCACCAGGCACCGGTGATATCCAGCTTACGCTGGCTCAGCGCATACCGGTGGCAGGTGCCATCACCGTGACCACGCCCCAGGAGGTGGCCGTGGATGACGTGCGCCGTGCTGTGGCCATGTTCAGCAAGGTCCGTATTCCGGTGCTTGGTGTGGTCGAGAACATGAGTACCCATATATGTTCGAATTGCGGGCACGAAGAGGCGATTTTCGGTGCCGGCGGTGGCTCGCGCATTGCTGCCGAAGCCGGCCTGACTCTGCTCGGCCAGTTGCCGCTGGAAGCCAGCCTGGGCCGCTCAACTGATCAGGGTCATCCGATCGTCGCTGCCGACCCCGAGCATCCCGTCAGCCAGCGCTTTCGCGAACTGGCCCGCCGCACTGCCGCGCGCCTGTCGCTCAACAACCGCAACCAGCAAATCCGTATGCCCAAAATCCGAATCGTCGATTGAG
>SKQI01000224.1 GCA_007119095.1 Wenzhouxiangella sp.
CGCCGCTGTCGAGCTGCTGGCCAACGGCCAGATTCAGGCTTTGACCCTGGACCCAGGCCACCGGCGGCAGGCGCTGCATCAGCGCGGTAATGGGTGCGACCACGATGCCCTGGTCAAGTCCTGGCAGCCGGGCCAGCAGATCCAGCCGGCGCGAGACCAGGTCCGGGTGCGGCGAGTAAAGGTCGTAGGGCAGGGTTTCCCAATCCGGGAACAACTCGGCACGCGGGCCGTCAAGCTGGTTGAGATCATCTCGCAGCTGGCGGGCGCTGTAGCCGTCTGCGGCAGCGACCAGCAGCGGGCCACCCTTGCGGCGGGCCAGGGCCGAAATCGACAGTGCCAGGCCCAGGCCCTCGAGCTGCGGCCAGTCGACAGTGATGCCCGGCTCGGTCCGCGGCGGATTGAGTACGGAAAAGGTGTCAGCCATGGTCAAATAATCCTGATCAGCCCGTCATTTTAGCCGCAGCCGCCGCTGCATCGTGTCAGACGCAGGGTCTGGGCAAAAAAAATCACGATTTCGGTCTTGTCAGACAAACATTGATCGGTTAAATTGGTGGGCTTGTTGCGGGCGATTAGCTCAGTTGGTTAGAGCGCTGTCTTGACATGGCAGAGGTCACTAGTTCGAATCTAGTATCGCCCACCAAAAACCTGCCTTGACGGCCCTGGGAACGCGCCATGCGCTGCCGGGCGGTATTCAGAAGCCTCATGTGCTTTTTAGTACAATTAGGTCTCTGTGTTCCGTCCGTCAGTACCTGACACGCACCCATGACCGTCAAGGCAGGTTTTTTCATATCCGGAACATGGAGTCGTGCTTTCGGTTTCAGTTCGCTGATTGATTTCGATTTCGTTTGTTTGAAGATGCGGTAGTTGCCATGATTCAGATCACGCTTCCTGATGGTAGTCAGAAATCCTTTGATGGGCCGGTAACGGTGCATGAAGTGGCCGAGTCGATCGGGCCGGGCCTGGCCAAGGCGACGCTGGCCGGGGAAGTGGACGGCAAGCTGGTCGATGCCAGTTACCGGATCGATGACGATGCCGCTTTGCGCATCATTACCGGGCGTGACGAGGAAGGGCTGGACTTGATTCGCCATTCCACGGCCCACCTGATGGCTCAGGCCGTGCAGCGGTTGTTTCCCAACACCCAGGTCACGATTGGCCCGGTGATCGACAACGGCTTCTACTACGATTTTGCCCGTGAGGAGCCGTTCAGGCCGGAAGATCTGGAAAAGATCGAGCAGGAAATGGAGCGGATTGTCAAGGAAGACATCCCGGTTTTTCGCGAGTTGATGGATCGCGATGACGCGATTCGCTTTTTCCGTGACATGGGCGAGGAGTACAAGGCCGAGATCATCGGCTCGATCCCGGCCGGTGAAGAGATTTCGCTCTACCGCCAGGGCGATTTCATCGACCTGTGCCGTGGCCCGCATATCCCATCGACCGGCAAGCTCGGTGCGTTCAAGCTGACCAAGCTGGCCGGTGCCTACTGGCGTGGCGACTCGAACAACGAGATGCTGCAGCGCATCTACGGCACCGCCTGGGGCGACAAAAAGCAGCTAAAGGCCTATCTGAAGCGACTGGAGGAAGCCGAGAAGCGTGATCACCGACGCTTGGGGCGCCAGCTCGACCTGTTTCATTTCGAAGACTACGCGCCCGGTGCCGTGTTCTGGCATTCGCGGGGTTGGACCTTGTTTCGAAAGCTGATTGACTACGTTCGTGGCCGCCACGAAGAATCGGGATACATCGAAGTCAATACGCCGGATGTCATGGACCGGGCATTGTGGGAAACCTCGGGCCACTGGGGTAACTACCGCGAAAACATGTTCACCACCCAGACCGAGGATGAGCGTGTTTTTGCGCTCAAGCCGATGAATTGCCCGGGCTCGGTTGCCATGTTCAAGCAAGGACTGAAAAGCTATCGGGATTTGCCGGTTCGGATGGCCGAATTCGGCAAGGTCCATCGCTATGAGCCGTCGGGCGCCCTGCATGGCCTGATGCGGGTGCGCCACTTCACCCAGGACGATGCGCATATCTACTGCACTGAAGATCAGATGGAAGAGGAGTGCCGAAAGGTCATCGAGCTGAATCTGTCGGTCTACCGGGATTTTGGCTTCGACGATGTCAGGCTGAAGTTTGCTGATCGGCCGGAAAACCGGATCGGCGACGACGCGACTTGGGACAAGCTCGAAGGCGCACTCAGGGGTGCCATCGACGCGATGGGGCTGGACTACACCTACAATCCGGGCGAGGGTGCTTTTTATGGCCCGAAGATCGAGTTCGTGCTCCGCGATGCCATTGGCCGCGATTGGCAGTGCGGCACTTTGCAGGTGGACCTCAACCTGCCGGACCGTTTTGATGCCACTTATCGGACATCGGATGGCGGCGAGCAGCGCCCGGTCATGCTGCATAGGGCCCTGTTGGGCTCGCTGGAGCGATTCACCGGGATCCTGCTGGAGCACCACTCGGGCAACTTGCCGCTGTGGTTGGCGCCGGTGCAGCTGGTGGTGTTGAATATCAC